>NZ_JBSGCA010000005.1:0-204722 GCF_053601535.1 Nocardia sp. NPDC004718 | reverse complement strand
GGGTTCCGCGCGGCGGCCTCGACTCGGCGCGGCGGCCGGGTCCGGCGGCGTGGACTCCGCGCGGCGACCGCGGCGGCCGGTGCGTTCGTTGTCGACTCGCTGGACGAGATCCTGAACCGTCAGCGGCGCGGAACTTTGGTCCGGAGTGGCGTCGGTATGGCGGGAACGACGAGACGTGGGTGCGGCGTCCCGGTCGGGGGAGTCCGCCGCGGGATACCGCTCCCACGGGGCGCGACCTCCGGGCCGTGGCGAACGCCCGTGCCGATCGTCACCCACCAACGAACCTCGCTTTTCGTCTTGCTTTCCGCCTGGGTCATACCGGACCGGCGGCACCGATCCCGCAATGATAACGATTCCGCCACGGCAGGCCACCCCGCGGCGAAATCGAACAGGTCACAACGGTTTGACGCCATTGTTCGCTGGGCGATTGCCGTATCACCCTCCGCTGTGCATCACATCCGCCGCGCGAGGCACCGCGGGATCGTCCGGATCGTCGAGCCAGCCGTGCGGCAGCGCGACTTTGCCCGGCGAGCCCTGCCTACCGCGCGGACCCTCCGCGTCCACCGGGAAGGGGACAGTCGGGTCGAGCTGCCCGACGAGGTCTTCCAGCTGCGCGAGGCTGCCCACGGTGGCGAACGCGCGTCGCAGGTCGGAGCCGACCGGGAAGCCCATCAGGTACCACGCCATGTGCTTGCGCAGATCGCGCATGGCTTTCTCCTCGCCGAGATGCTCGGACAGCAGCGCGCCGTGCCGGTACAGCACCGCGCCGACCCGGCCCAGGTCGGGCGCCTCCGGCAGCGGCTCACCGCGCAGCGCCGCCTGCAACTCGGCGAACAGCCACGGCCTGCCGAGGCAGCCGCGGCCGACGACCACACCGTCGCACCCGGTTTCGTCCATCATGCGGACGGCATCGGCGGCGGAGAAGATGTCACCGTTGCCGAGCACCGGAATCGAGGTGACCGCCTCCTTGAGCCGGGCGATCGCGGTCCAGTCGGCTTGGCCCGAGTACCGCTGCGCGGCCGTGCGCGCGTGCAACGCGACCGCTCGCGCGCCTTCGGCTTCGGCGATCCGGCCCGCGTCCAGATAGGTGAGGTGGTCGTCATCGATGCCGATGCGGAACTTCACGGTGACCGGGACCCCCGCCGGTTCCGCCGCGCTCACCATCGCGCGCACGATGCTCCGGAACAGCGACCGCTTGTACGGCAGGGCTGCGCCGCCGCCGAGGCGGGTGACCTTGGGCACGGGGCAGCCCAGGTTGAGGTCGATGTGGTCGGCCCAGCCCTCGCCCACGATGGTCCGCACCGCTTCGCCGAGCGTGGCCGGGTCGACGCCGTAGAGCTGCATCGAGCGGGGATGCTCGTCGGCGTCGAAGGACATCATGTGCAGCGTCTTCTCGTTACGCTCCACCACCGCCCGCGCGGTGATCATCTCGCACACGTAGATCGAGGTCGGGCTGCCGAATTCCCGGCACAACTTACGGAACGCCAGATTCGTGATGCCCGCCATCGGCGCGAGCACGACCGGCGGATCGACCGGATACGGCCCGATCCGCAGTTTCGTCATCGCCTCGGTAGTCATCGTCACGCCGACCAGTGTCTCATTTGCGCACGTAAGTCGGCCGGAGCGGGTCGTTCGCCCGGTGCGCATGTCGCGCGCCACCGGGCCGTGCGCACCGGCGCCGCCCTCGGTCTTCCGGGGCGGCGCCTGCTGTTGTTCCGCGGGTTCTATACGGAGCTGCCGACCATCGCGCGGTCGCGCTTGGCGGCCTCGCGGGCGAGCATCCGGTCGCGCTGTTCCTCGAACTTGATGACGTCCTTGCCCAGCTTGTCCAGGAAGAGGCCGAGGCGCTCGCGGACCGCCTCGCCGCGGGCGGTGAAGTCGGTGCGCTCGAAGATGTTCCACTTCTTCAGCACCGGCTGGACCACTTCCTCCAGGTGCTGGCGCAGATCGTAGATGCCGTGCTTGGCCATCAGCACGCCGTTGCGGCGGAAGTTGGGCATGCCCGCGCCCGGCATCTGGAAGTTCTCCAGGATCAGGGTGATCGCCTCGATCGCCTGGTCGGGAGACAGGTCGAGGGCGGCACCGCACATGTTGCGGTAGAAGATCATGTGCAGGTTCTCGTCGGCGGCGACGCGCTGCAGCATGCGATCGGCGATCGGGTCGTCACAGACCTTGCCGGTGTTGCGGTGGCTGACCCGGGTGGCCAGTTCCTGGAAGGTGACGTACGCGACGGAATGCAGGAAGCCCGCGTCGGCTTCCGCAGGGGAGGCGAAGCCGTTGGTCATGTGGACCATCCTGGCTTCCTCGAGCGCGACCGGATCGACGCCGCGGGTCACGACCAGGTAGTCCCGCATCACGATGCCGTGCCGGTTCTCCTCGGCGGTCCAGCGGCCGACCCAGGTACCCCACGCGCCGTCCTGAGAGAAATTCTCCGCGATCTCGCGGTGGTAAGACGGCAGGTTGTCCTCGGTGAGCAGGTTCGTGATCATGGCCGCCTTCGCGACCTCATTGAGGCGGGACTGCTCCGGATCCCAGTCCACGCCACCGAGTGCCGCGAAATTGCGGCCGTCGTCCCACGGGACGTAGTCGTGCGGGTGCCATTCCTTTGCCAGGGAGAGGTGCCGGTTGACGTTTTCTTCGGCAACCGGCTCCAACTCCGTCAGCAGCTCGAGTTGAGTCAGATCCCTTGCCATGTATGAACCCTTCAGTGTGTGCTTCCGGTCGTGCAGGTCGATCCCAAGGTAGACCGATACTGATGCGGCCATACCTTACGGCACCGTAGGTGTGATGCGAAACGCATCCGTTAGGCGATCGATGCTCTGGTGATCCACCTCATACGACCTCTTCGCCGTTCGGTGATCTCCATGAGTGTATGGGCTCTAACCGCTGCAATGGGTCTATCGACGCGGTGATAGAAGCGTTAGCCGTACGTGGGCGAACACACAAGGGCGGCCAGGTGGCCGATATGGGATCGAAACGCCCTGGTTCTGCGCGTGTCGGCGAACTGCGGTGAGCCTAGCTGCGACGTTCCTGTGAATTGGTGCCTACGACGCCCTCCGTGGAGAGCGGTCGTGAGGTCGGCGCCCGCAGGAAGTGCGTAGGCGTGATGGCGGGATCGCGGCATGTGTCTCCCGCGCGCCACGCGCTCGAGTTTCGTGACGTCCCGCGCGATCGAGCCGGCGATCCGCGATGGATCGCGGTGGAATCGGCGTCTCCGATCGCCACCCATCGCCTCCGAAGGCCAACGCCTTCATGCCGCTCTTCCCCAGTCGCACGCTCGTCGGATCTTCGCAGGCTTTTCATCCCCGATCGCCGACGGCGGTCGACTGCGCATCGCACTACGCCGACAACCCTGTCCTTCTATACGAATGCGCCGGCCGGCGGCGTATGCCACTGCCCTCGGCACTATCGGGTCATACCGCCATGGATTGTTCGTGGAGCAACGAAACATCCGGGCCGTCAGCTGTGCCGTCGTGACCCGATGGTTGTCCTGCGCCGCGAATTCTCCGTATGTATCTACTGTGCAAGCCGAGCTGTCATCGGCTTTTCCGCCGACCGGCGTACACCCGCGATCAAGCGGATATCACAACCGGCGCATGACCGACCGATACGCGAGACGCGATCTCTCTGGTCGGCGAATGTCCTATCCGAGGTAACTGTGCTGTTCGTCACATCCAACTGGCACGCCACTGATACCACTCCACAGTGGTGACCCCTATGGCTGTTCGGGGATGACCGGCGATGTCGCTCCGGCCGAGGTTCCTGCTCCGCACCGCTCGCACCGTCTACGGCGACGACTGTGCACACAGTGACCGGTGAAACGTGATCGGGGAGCGGTGTAGCCCTTCTCGCCGCCGAGCGCGCTCCCCGGAGCCGCCACCAGCGAAGCGTTGCGTGCGGCACCAGGTAATAGAGCCTCGACGCGGCGTTTCCACTGCCGCATGGCCGGCGTCGCGCGGCGGCGAACTCCGGGAAAACCGGTCGGGCGCCCGGAGCGATCCGGACGCCCGACCTTTGTGCCCCCAGTAGGGCTCGAACCTACGACCTGCGGATTAAAAGTCCGTAGCTCTACCAACTGAGCTATAGGGGCGCGGAGCAACAGTGTAGTGCGGGCGGGGGCGTATGCCCCAATCGGGGGAGTTCGTGTCGGCGGGCGGGCGGGCTGGATGGGTGGGGCGGCGTGGCGGACCCGGTGGGACGGGCGGACGCGGGGAGGTGGGTAACGCGGCGTGCGCGGTGGGCGATGCAGGCGGTAAACACTTGGCACCCAGCTTTGTTCATCTTAGCTGGATCTGGATATCATTCAAACATGTTGGCTGGCAATGTCTTTGGATTTGCAGAGGTGAACGGCTGTGGCCGGGGAAGGCGTGAGGGGCGGGTTGGCGGGCGAAACGTGGGCGGCGGCCCGTCGTCCGGGTTGTCGGTCGGCGCGCGTGAACAACTTTGAGCCGCTGGTGAATTCGCGCACCACCCGGATGAGTGGATCGGGTTGCCGAACATTTGCCGTAACAGAAAACGGAATCGGATGGCTACCTGACTCCTCGGTTTGCCGCGTGTCGGATCGGGATTCCGGGTACGGTGACGCCTTGGTGAATTCCGAAAGAATCGTCGACTCGGTCGGCGTCACGGAATTCGGATTGTCGTTGCTGTGTCCGAAGGTGCTGCGGTCGGCCCGGCCGGCCACGGCTCGACGGAACTCGATGCCGCAGGAGGAGGCACGTTCGAAACGAAGAAATGCCCGGATGCGCACCCCCTGCGGCGCACCCGGGCAGGCAAACTATACCAGCTGGTGTGTTTCAGGTTTTTAGGGCGTTTTCGTACCGAAAGTCTGCAATCGGTCGAAAACCGGGTTCCACGTATTGATAAAACTCATGAATTCGCGCCGAGGGTCCGTTCCTTCGGGGGTGGCTGATTGGCGGCGAGTAAGGCTTCGGAGGCGTTTCGAGCATGGCACGGCAGCAAGAGCGGGCGCGCCGGACACGGGCGGCGATTATCAGGTCCGCCGCCGTTGAGTTCGGGAAGAGCGGCTATGCCGCTGCATCGCTCAACCGCATATTGGAAGGATCGCGTGCCACCAAGGGCGCCATGTACTTCCATTTCGATTCGAAGGAAGACCTGGCACGCGCGGTGCTGGAGACCGCGGTGGAACGCTACCGCGCCTCCGCCGAGCGCTGGCTGGCGCGAACCGATCTCAGCCCGCTGGACATCCTGCACGGGGTGGTCGACGAGATCGCGCTGCGACTCGAGCACGACATCATCGTGCAGGCCGAGTACCGCCTGATCATCGAACCGGACTTCTATCGGGACGTGCAGGCCGGTGGCGGCCGCATCCTCGGCCGCACCACCAGGGTGCTCACCGTCCGCGCGATCGACCACGGGCAGCTGCGCGCGGACGCCGATCCCGACCGGTTCACCCGCACGCTCGCCGCGGCACTGGCCGGTCAGCGGTACATGGTGGATCTGCTCGGCGGGCAGGTCGATCTGCGGGCGCGGTTCGAGGAGGCGCTCGAGGTCGTGATGGAGGCGATGGCTACCCCGGAATGGCTGGAGAAGTTCCGCAGCGACGGGTGGCGTGCCCACGCGCGCTTGGAAGAGCTCGGTTTGAGCCTCTGACCAGCCGGTTTGGGATTCGACTCCGGTCTGTCATAAGCTATCCCAGCTCCCAACGGACAGCCGTTGAAAGCCGGTCCGGAGAAATCCGGGACGAGCCCCCTTCGTCTAGCGGCCTAGGACGCCGCCCTTTCAAGGCGGTAGCGCGGGTTCGAATCCCGTAGGGGGTACGATCCATGGATCGTTGGTAGCAGAGCATGGCCCTGTGGCGCAGTTGGTTAGCGCGCCGCCCTGTCACGGCGGAGGTCGCGGGTTCGAGTCCCGTCAGGGTCGCAAGCAAGCGCCGGAGATATCCGGCGTTTCGCGTATGGCATTCACTTCGGGTGCCTGCGGCCAGGTAGCTCAGTTGGTACGAGCGTCCGCCTGAAAAGCGGAAGGTCGCCGGTTCGATCCCGGCCCTGGCCACTTCCACTTGTTGGCGAGCCCTGTTCACGGAAAGCGTGAGCCGGGCTCGTTTCGTTATGTGGTCAATTCCTGTTCACGGGTCTGCGTCGCCCGACTCTCTCGCTTGGTGGCTTCCTTCGTCCGCGCGGGCGGACGGCTGATCGTCGTCCGGTGTGGCGTTGCTCTCTGCGCGCTGACCGCTCGATTCGATATGGCGAATCGCACAGTCGCGCATCGGGGTTCGGGATTACGCGGTTGCTTGTAGGGCGCGGGTAGGCTGGCGCGGCCATGTGGATCCTTCTCCTCGCTCTCGCGGGGTTCGCCTTCCTCGACTCGCTCGACCTGCTGCTGATCGGCGTCACCACGGCGGTGGTCTACGACAGCAGATTGAGCCGTCGCTCGCCGCTGGTGAGCGGTTTGAGCTTGCTGGCGGGCGTCTTCGCGGTCACCACCGCCTTCGGCATCTGCACGATCCTGGGGATCGGTTTTCTGACCGATCTGTTCGACTTCGAGGTCACGCCGACGGTGCGGTATCGGGGAGAACTCCTCGCGGGGGTGGTGCTGATCGCTCTCGCGAGTATTCGAATGGCCGGTACGGCGACGCCGGAGCGGGCGAGCGCGCTACGGCGGCAACCATGGGTGCTCGCCGGCCTCGGCGTGGCGATCGGCATCGCACAGGCGCCGACCGCGGTTCCCTATCTGGCCGGACTCGCGATGATCTCCGCACGGAATCCGCTACCGACGTTGTGGCCGCTGATCGTGGTCGCGTATTGCGCGTTGGCATTGCTGCCGCCGCTGGTGATACTCGGCCTCGCGACGCGGCGTACGACCGGCGCGCGGCGGATGTATCGGAAAATCGTTCGCATTATCAGCTCGTACGGACCTGCTTCGGTGCGCGTACTCTTCGCGATCTTCGGTGTGGTCGTCCTGTGCCACGCGCTCGTCCATTACCGAAGCCTCTGGCCGTGAATTGCGGAGTCCGGGCAACGGATGGTGAACGGAAAAGCGATTGAGCGGTGGTATTCGGTGGGATGCTGGAGGTATGGCTGAGCGCTGGTATTACTGCTTGAAGCACAATCGGGCCGAGCAAGGGCGGCAGTGCTGGTTCCGCGACCGGATGGGGCCGTACCCGGACAAAGCGACGGCCGAGCGCGCGCTGGAGATCGCGCACGCGCGCAACGAGCGGGAAGACGCCCGGGATCGGGCCTGGCGGGACGGGGAGTGACGCGCCCCTGGTGTTCCCCCGGGCGGTGAAGTTGATCTTGAGCCGCAGGTCGAGGGCTCGGACCGCGTCACACCGGGTGCGGCCGCTCAGGTCGCGATCAGGTGTATCGAGTACGGTTCTCCAGAACTCGACGAATGCTCGGAGGTCCTGGCGTGGGCTGCGAGCGGAAACCAGGATCAGCAGGGAGGGCGACCCTTGAGGGTTACCGTTGTTGTGCCGACCTACAACGAGCGGGAAAATCTGCCGGTTGCGGTGGAGCGGCTGACCGCGCTGCCGGTGCCCGACCTGCACGTACTCGTGGTGGACGACAGCTCGCCGGACGGCACCGGCGAGGTGGCCGACAAGCTCGCCGCCGAACTGCCGAACGTGGTCGGTGTGCTGCACCGGACCGAGAAGGACGGACTCGGCCGGGCATACGTCGCGGGCATCACTCGGGCGCTGGACGAAGGCGCGGACGTCGTGATCCAGATGGACGCCGACCTGTCGCACCCCGCCGAAGTAATCCCGGCCATGCTGGAGAAGCTCTCCGGCACCGACGCGGGCGTCGTGCTGGGTTCGCGTTACGTGCCCGGCGGCTCGACCGCCGCGGAATGGAAGTGGTATCGCAAGGCGCTTTCGGCCTGGGCCAATTTCTACGTGAACTTCATCCTGCGCTTGGGCGTCAAGGACGCCACCGCGGGCTTCAAGGCGTGGAAGGCCGACACCCTGCGCGCCATCGACGTGGGCTCCATCCGCAGCAACGGGTATTCGTTCCAGGTGGAGATGAACTACCGGACCATCAAGAAGGGGATCGCGATCGCCGAGGTCCCGATCCGCTTCGAGGAGCGGACGCTCGGCGCGTCCAAGATGAGCCTGAAGGTGCAGCTCGAGTCGGCGCTCATGCCGTGGAAGCTGCTGTTCGGGCGCGCGGTCTGAGCTTCGGCCCATGGGTCTCGCTTCTCGACGGAACGGGGCTGGATGTGTCGGTCCATAGTTAGGGCCAGAGCGCGGCCAGGGTGAGCGGCCACACGACCGGCGGCCGTCGTGGCGCGACGCCGTGCCGATCAGTGCGGCCAATTCAGTAGCGTGTCTACGAACAGCTGGCGGACCCGCTCCACGTTGTCGTCCAGATCACCCGGCTCCCACGCGCTGACGTCGATCGGGTCGAGTATCGCCACGTCGACTGTTCCTGGCCGGGCAACCATCGCGTTGCGCCAGCAGATCTCGCCCGCGTTCCGGATGACGACCGGGATCACCGGCACGCCCGCCTGCATGGCGATGTGGAATGCGCCCTTCTTGAACGGCCCGACTTCGGGGGTGTAGGAACGGGTGCCTTCCGGAGCCACCGCGACCGACAAGCCACCGCGCAGGGTCTCTACCACCGGCCGCAGCGCCGCCTTGGCCTGAGCGGTGTTCGCGCGGTCGATGAACGTCACGCCGACGAAGCGCATGAGCGGCCCGAAGACCGGATTCTTGGTCAGTTCCTTCTTACCGATCGCGGTCACCCCGCCGCCGAGCACTTCGGGCACGATGATGATGTCGAACTGGCTCTGATGGTTGAACAGGAAGACCGCGGGCCGCGGCGATCTCGCGTGCTCGCCGCCGGTGACCCGCACGCGCACGCCCGCGATGCGCAGGGTGTTGCGCGCCGCGTGCGCCATCAGCGCGTCGGCCATCCGCTGCCGGTCCCGGGTGGGCGCTTTCGACGCGACGCCGAACAGCGCGCCCCCGAGCAGCCCGGCGAATCCCGCGGCGGTGCGTACGTAATCACTCGCCCGTGGCGCGCGGCGCGGCCGGAACGTCAACGTGGCCCAGTGCTGCCGGTCGGCGGCACCGCTGAGCGCGTCGTCGGCGTTCACTGCCACCGGATGCCCCACCAGCGACAGCATGGGCAGGTCGGCGATCGAGTCGGCGTAGGCGTAGCTGTGCTCGAGATCCAGTTGGCGCGCGGCGGCGAATGTAGCCACCGCCTCGGCTTTGCCGTTGTGCCACAGCGCCTTCCCATCGGGATGGCCGGTGAGCACACCGCCGCTGGTGGCCATGGGCGTGTACAGCACGTGCTCGATGCCCAATTGCGCCGCCGCCGGTACCACCTGGAATCGGGTCAGTGAGCTGACCAGCACGATGGTGTGCCCGGCTGCTCGGTGGGCGCGGATCAGTTCCCAAGCTTCGGGATACAGGTACCCGTAGACGGTGCGCTGGAACAGGCGTCTGCCCAGGTCGTCCAACTCCTGTTCGGAGCGTCCGGCCAGCGCCTCGGACAACTCGCGCAGGAACCGGCTGTATTCGCCGTCTGTCATGTGATCGCGGATGCCGCCGAGCAGCACATCGGCGGGCTTGCGGCGCAGCCGGCGCGATTTCGGGGCGTCGACGACCGTACCGCCGAAATCGAAGATCGCGGCGACCGCGCCGCCTTGCGGACCGGAGCGGATGGCGGCGAGCGCGGCGTCGAGGTCGGCGCGCGCGTCGGTCACGACGTCTCCCGATTGGATGGATCCAGCGTGGCGGCCTGCGCGATGCGGGCGCCGATGGTGCGCAGGCGCTCGGCGAATTCGTTCCTTCGCTCGATCAACTCGGCGCGGCGCTCCTCCGGCTCGTCGTCGGACACCGTCTCCAGCAGGCCGTAGTTGTCGGCGAGCTTCAGCGCGCTGGTGAACAGCTCGGTCGAGACCGACTCCGGGCTGTGCAACCGCTGCTGCAGCATCATCTGCTTGCCGACCGCCACGCATTCGGTGATGAACTCCTTGCGGTCGATCTCGTCGCCCGCGTCCCGGGCGGCCAGCCGTTCGGCCACCACCAACTGCGCGTCGATGAACGAGCGCAGCACGCGGTGGGCCATGGTGAACCCGGAGGCGGTGAGCCTTGCCAGGATGTCGGAGCTGAGGGTGTCGCTGCGGGTATGGCTGTACCAGTCCGGATCGACCAGCAGCATTTCCGCGACCATCTGATCGGCGAACTCGCCGCGATCGGGGAAGAAGAACTCGAATTTCAGGAGGTCGCGCAGCCGGAATGCCTCGTCCCACCCTGTCTTCAGGGGGTCGGCGTCGCCGTTGTCGACCCCGGCCAGGATGGACAGTTCGAGGATGGCGCGGTTGACGAACCAGTGCACGGCGCTGTTGCGGTAGAAGGCGGCCTCGAGATGCGCGCCGGGCTCGATCGAGTACACCGGCTCGACCCCGCCGCGATACACCGTGACCACCTTGGCCAGCGAAAGCTGTTCCAGCACGACGGCCAGGCCCTGTGCGTCGCGCAGCGCGTCGAGTTCGCCGCCCGGCAGCTCGCGCTTGTCGATATAGCCGAGCACCGGGTTGAGCACCGTGCGCACCTCGCCGAGGGTGAGGGCGCGCCCGTCCACGCCCAGCAGAGCCAGGGTGACCAGCGCGCTGACGGTGATCGGGGTGACCGCGTTGATGCCGACCGCGACTTCGAACGCGAGCCGCTGCACGGCCTTTCGTTCCAGTTCGGCGATTTCCGGCGGCTCGCTGTCGACGACCCCGGCTTCCGTGCGCGGCGCCGGAATCGGCTCGGTATGGTGCAGGGGGATGGTCAGCGGCGGCGCGGTGAGCGGGTCGCCATGTGCGGCAAGACGATCGCGGGCCGACAGCGGCTCCCCGAAGCGGACGTACACGTGCCCGGCGGAGTGCTGCTGGCTGCGGATGTAGCGCGCCAGCCAGGTCAGGCCCTCCGGTTTCTTCTTGCCGCCCTCCTGCTCGGTGGCGATGGCGCCGAGCTCGTTGAGCCGCTCGTAGGTGATCGAGACCGGAACCAGCATGACGTCATCGACGCGGTTGGAACGGACCGCCGCGGCGAGGTAGTTCAGCAAGCCGTAGCGCGGGGGCCGCAGCTTGCCGGTGCGGGTGCGGCCGCCCTCGAAGTACCACTCCAGGTTGAAGCGCTTGGCCAGCAGGTAGGCGAAGTACTCCTCGACGACGGCCTTGTAGACCTCGTCGTCGCCGAAACTGCGCCGGATGAACACCGTTCCGGTGCGCCGGGCGATCGGGCCCATCGGCCAGAAGCTGAGGTTCGCGCCGCCGATCACGTGGTTCGGTGGGAAGTCGTTGCGGGCCAGCACGTCTCCCAGTACGAACGCGTCGACGTACGAGCGGTGCGAAGGCAGGAACACCAGCGGAAAGCGGCGGTTCAGGTCGCGCAAGCCGGTCAGGCCGGACTCGTCGAAGTCCACATTCCAGGTCGAAGCGTGCACCGGGCGCATGGCCTGGGTGAACAGGTCGGAAACCAGCCTGCTCTGGGCGGCGACGAGTTCGTTGAGCGCTTTCTCCGCGCGCCGGTACACCTCGTGCGGGCTCGCCCCGATCTGATCGGCGATGACTTCCAGCCTGCGCAGGAAGTCGGGTGAGTCGAGGATCTCCTCCGCGACCAGCTTGGGCACCTTGTACCGGTCGCCGATGATGGTGCGCTCGGCGCGTTCCAGCGCCACCACCGCCGCGCGCACGACGGCGCGGGCGAACGGTTCGGCGGTGCCCTTGTCGTAGAGCGCCGAAGCCTCCGGATTGTTCACGCGCAACTCGCTGAGCCGGGCCGGCGCGCCGGTCAGCACGACGTGCCGGTCCGGTGACTTGGACACCAGCTTGCGCTGTACCAGCCGATTGGGCTTGCGCGGGTTGGTCAGCAGGGCGAGATCGCCGAAGGTGACACGGCGTACGCCGTCACGTTCCTGCGGCAGCCACAGCACGCGGATCGGCACCACCAGCGGGTCGTCGCGCCTGCCGACCAGCCGTGCGGCGACGGCGCCCGCGTCCAGATCCAGCTGGGTGACCGGCGCGTCGGTACCGAACTCGGCGCTGATCCCGCCGTCGGCGAGCCACTTGCCGACGAGTTCGCGTTCCACTCCGGAGGCGGCGTCGATCAGGGCCACCACCGATCGCGGTGTGGTCCCGGGCCGGACTGTCGCGGGTGAATCGCCGCGGTGATCGATCATCGATGTTCTTCCCTCCGCAGGTGGCGCTTCCCACTATTCAATCTCGGCGGGTCTGTTCCGCGCAGGCAGTCGGCGCAGCGAGTTCGTGTGCGGGCGCCGACGTGAACGGCGCAAGCCCGGACGAAAGAACTCGGTAGGCGCGAATCATCCAGCTCGAAGCGATTTCTCGGCGTCCGCGTTGTGGCCGCGAGCACACCGGTACGATGAAGGAGGTAATGCTAACCTTACCTCTATAAGTTAGGCTAGGGTTAGCTTTGGAGGATCGTTGTCGACCACGGAACGCCTGCGGATTGAGTATGTGACCGATCCGGCGGCAGCGATGTCCCGGCTGGCGGGGGCGGATCGGTTCGGCGAGTACGTGATGTACGAGCGTCCGGGGGAATGGGTGTTCGCCGCCGATCCGCTCGGCAGTGTCGAACTGGATGTGCGAGAGCTGCGCGTCACCTGGCAAGCGGAGACCACGACCAGCCGGTGGGATGGCAATCCGGCGGCGGTGATCGACCGCGCGCTCGGCGCGCTGCCCCTCGACGGGCGGAATGCGTACGGCTGGATCGGATTCGAGTTCTGCGCGTGGGCGCTCGACGCCACGGAGCACCTCGATTCGCGCACCGCATTGGCGCACCTGATGGTTCCCCGCATCGAGGTCAGGGTGGGCGAATTCGGCATCCGGGTATCGGGTGCGACGCCGTCGGAGATGGCGGACATTCACGAGCTGATCGCGCAGTCGCAGAACACCGGACTGCCGCAGGCGCATCCGGCCGACATCCGCATCGACCCCACCGGCTACCGGGACCGGGTGGCCGAGGCGGTCGGCGAGATCCGGGCCGGGCGTTATCAGAAGGTCATTCTGTCCAGGAAAGTCGATCTGCCGTTCGCCGTTGATGTTCCGGCGACCTATCGGCTCGGGCGCGCGCACAACACTCCGGCACGGTCGTTCCTGCTGCGGCTCGGCGGCCTGGAAGCGGCGGGCTTCAGTCCGGAACTGGTCGCGTCGGTGGACGACGATCGGGTGGTGACCACCGAGCCGCTGGCGGGCACCCGCGCGTTCGGCCGCGGCGCCGCGGCCGATCTCGCCGCCAGGGCCGATCTGATCACCGATCCGAAAGAGATCGTGGAACACGCCATTTCGGTGCAGACCTCGTTCGCGGAGATCACGGCGGTCGCCGATCCCGGCACCCCCGCGGTGTCGGACTTCATGGCCGTGCGTGAGCGTGGCAGCGTGCAGCATCTGGCGTCCACAGTGCGCGGGCGGCTGGCCGCGCACCGGTCCAGCTGGGACGCGCTGGAGGTGCTGTTTCCGTCGGTGACCGCCTCGGGAATCCCCAAGCGGGAGGGCGTCGACTCGGTGTTCCGGCTCGATCACGACCCGCGCGGGCTGTACTCCGGTGCGGTGGTGACCGTTGCGCCGACCGGTGCGCTGGAGGCGACCCTGGTGCTGCGCGCGGTGTACCAGAACGCGGAGGGAGCCTGGTTGCGCGCGGGCGCGGGCATCGTCGGTCAGTCCCGGCCGGAGCGTGAGTTCGAGGAGACCTGCGAGAAGCTGGGCAGCATCGCGCCTTACGTCGTCAAGGCCTGAGGCGGTACGGGGCAGCGCACCGGTGGTGCGCTGCCCGTCGATCTAGGACTCGGCGCGCAGCGCCTTCTTGTCGATCTTGCCGACCGCGGTGATCGGCAGCTTGTCGCTGCGGCGCAGCACGTCCGGCAGTTTGTAGGTGGCCAGCCCGCGCGCGGTGAGGAAGGACTTGATCCCGGCCAGCGTGGGCATCTCACCATCGACGACCAAGATGGCACAAACTTTTTCGCCCAGCACCGCGTCGGGCAGCCCGACGGCGGCGGCATGCCGGACCGCGGGATGGGCGAGCAGATGTTCCTCGAGTTCGTCACACGACACGTTCTCGCCGCCGCGATTGATCACGTCCTTGATCCGGCCGGACACCACCAGATGCCCGCTGGGCAGGCGGCGGACCAGATCTCCGCTGCGATAGAAGCCGTCCGGTGTGAACGCGCGTGCGTTGTGCTCGGCCGCTCGGTAGTAGCCGCGGATCGTGTACGGCCCCCTGGTCAGCAGCTCGCCCTCAGCGCCGGGCGCCACATCGTTGCCGTCGCCGTCTACCACGCGGATCTCGTCGGCGGGCGAGAGCGGACGGCCCTGGCTGGTGTGCAGCAGTTCGGCCCGATCGTCCAGCCGGGTGTAGTTGATCAGGCCCTCGGCCATGCCGAATACCTGTTGCAGGGTCGCGCCGAGCGCCGGGGTCACTTCTTTGGCATTGACCTCGGCCAGTCGTGCGCCGCCCACCTGCAGCAGGCGCAGCGAACTCAGGTCGGCCTCTTCCCATTCGGTGGCCGCGCACCAGAGTTGGGCCAGCGGCGGCACGACGGCGGTCACCGTGACCCGGTGCCGCTCGATCGCGGCGAACGCGCTTTCCGGACTGGGGTCGCCGACGAAGGCGACCGCGCCGCCCACGCCGACGGTGCCGAGGATGCCGGGGCAGGCCAGCGGAAAGTTGTGCGCGGCGGGCAGTGTCGCGAGATAGACGTCCTGCTCGGTCAACGCGCACACCTCGGCGCTCGCGGTGGCGTTGTAGACGTAGTCGTCGTGCGTGCGCGCGATGAGTTTCGGCAGGCCGGTGGTTCCGCCGGAGACCAGCATCAGGGCGATATCGCCCGGATCGATCTCGGGCAGTTCGCCGCCGTCGCGCGGTACCGAGGTGAGGTCGGTGAACGGCCCCGGCTCGCCGAGCACCAGGACGTGGCGCAGTGACGGCACCGCGTCCCGCACGGTCGAGGCCAGTTCGCGGTAGTCGAAATCGCCTGCCCGGTCGGCGACGATATAGCCGACCGCGTCGGAAAGCCGCGCCAGATGCTCGATTTCGGCTCGGCGATGCGCGGGCAGACTCAAGACGGGGATGATTCCGGCGCGCAGCAGGCCGAACAACACGGTCATGAACTCGGGCACATTAGGTAGCTGGACGACCACGCGGTCGCCGGGAGTAATGCCGAGCGCAAGCAGCCCGTGGGCCATCCGGTCCGCGGCGGCGTCGACGTCGGCGTAACTGTGCGAGCCCTCCGCATCGAAGAGCGCGGGGCGCTGGGGATGCCGGTGTGCGCTCGCGCGCAGAAGATCGTCGAGCGGGCGCCCGGCCCAGTAGCCCGCGGCTCGGTACTGCGCGGCCGCGTCGGCGGGGAAAGGTACGTAGCCGTCGCGATGCGCGGACCCGGTCGGTGTGGAAGTCACGTCTGCCTCACAAATCGAGCAAAGGTTCGCTTATATAGGTTAGGCAACCCTACTTCACGGCTGGGTTGGCGCCGTCATGATCATCGATTCCGGCCGGTGGCGGCACCGTCGCCGCGACGCTTCCGGCGTCGGGTGAATGCCGTCGCCCGGGCGTGTTCGAACCTGCCGCCGGGTGCCGCCGGGCACTAGACTTTCCGGCATGACCAGGTGGGACACCTCGAACATCCCCAGCCAAAGCGGCCGGAAGTTCATCGTGACAGGGGCCAACAGTGGCCTGGGGGCCGAGACGGCGCGCGCGCTGGCCGCGGCGGGCGGCGAGGTGGTGCTCGCCTGCCGGAACGTGGCCAAAGGCGAGCGGGTGGCCGCCGGACTCGGCGACCGGGCGCAGGTTCGCGAACTCGATCTGGCTGATCTCGATTCGGTCCGCGCGTTCGCCCAGAGCGTCGACGGGATCGATGTGCTCATCAACAACGCGGGCGTGATGGCTGTGCCCGAAGGCCGCACCGCCGACGGATTCGAGAAACAGGTCGGCACGAACCATCTCGGTCACTTCGCGCTCACCGGCCTGCTGCTGGACAAGATCTCCGACCGGATCGTCACCGTCTCCAGCGGCGCGCATCAGGTCGGCAAGATCGACTTGGACGATCTCAACTGGGAGCGGCGCAAGTATCAGCGGTGGGCCGCCTACGGGCAGGCCAAGCTGGCCAACCTGATGTTCGCTCGCGAACTGCAGCGCAGGTTGACGGCCGCGGGCTCCAGGAAACTCTCGGTCGCCGCGCATCCCGGCTATGCCTCCACTGAATTGCAGTCGCACACCGAGTCTTTCCTGGACCGGGTGATGTGGGTCGGCAACCGGTTGCTCGCGCAGAGCGCCGCGATGGGCGCGCTGCCGACGCTGTTCGCCGCGACCACCGACGTCCAGCCGGGCGGCTACTACGGACCCACCGGCCTGGGTGGCATGCGTGGGTACCCGGGGTTGTCCGGGTCGTCGAAAGCGTCCAGGGACGAGAAGGTGGCCGCCGACTTGTGGGACTTGTCCGAGAAACTGACCGGGGTCACCTACGACTTCACGAAATGACCGCAGTCCTTCCCGTGGACGCGATGTGACCTACGTCTCATAAGTCGTTGTCACACTCCGTCTTTCCGCGTCGTCCTCCTTGTGAACCCACAGGGGACGACAAAGGACGGACATCATGGAACAGCGCTTCGAACTCTTCGCCAGCCCGGTCGGCGCCAGCTTCATCAAGCGGCTCACCATGGCCTCCAAGGTGATCGACGATTCCACCCTGGACGCAGCGACCTACGAGTTGGTGAAGATTCGCGCCAGCCAGATCAACGGCTGCGGTTACTGCACCGACATGCACACCAAGGACGCCGCGCACGCGGGCGAAACCTCCGTGCGGCTCAACCTGGTCGCCGCCTGGCACGACGCCACCGTCTTCACCGAGGCCGAGCGCGCCGCGCTGGCGCTGACCGAGGAGGCCACCCGGATCGGCGACGGACGCGTGGTCAGCGACGCGGTGTGGCAGGAGGTGCGCAAGCATTACGACGACGACCAGATCGCCGCCCTCATCGCCGCCATCGCGATGATCAACGCCTGGAACCGGATGAACGTCATCGCCCGCACCCCGGCCGGTGATTACGTGCCCGGTCAGTGGGGATGAGCCGGATCGTCCGGCATCGCCCGCGCCGTTCGAGGCCCTTTGTCACGTGGGCCGCGAACGGCGCTTGGGGGTCCGCTCCCCGTCGAAACACACCGTGGCAGATAACACAGTTCACCGATCGGATGCGGACTGGTACTGTGCCTGACGTGCAGCGCGTGTATTTCTGGTTTAGCAAGCCGGCCCTGGGTGGGCTGGTCTGCGGCAACCGCGTGCGCTGACGAACTTCCACCCCGAGCCGGACGATGGACCGGCTCGACGGGATTCTCATCCGTGGGTCGGCCCCGAGAAAAGGAACCCACGACATGACAACCGCAGCCGACGTCGACGCACGGCATTCGGATCTGGATGATCAACGCACCCTCAACGTGAGCCCGCTGCGCTCGCCCGCGGAGGTGCGTCGGGTGCACCCGATCACCGATGCCCTCGCCGACACCGTCCGTGCGGGACGCAAAGCCACCGTCGACGTGCTGAACAGCGTGGATGATCGCCTGATGGTGATCGTCGGCCCGTGCTCCGTGCACGACCCCGCCGCCGCACTGGATTACGCGCGCCGTCTGGCGGCCAAGGCCGCGGAGCTGGACGATCGACTGCACGTGGTGATGCGGGTCTACTTCGAGAAGCCGCGCACCAGCTTGGGCTGGAAGGGCCTGATCAACGACCCGCACTTGGACGGATCGTTCGACGTGAACACCGGTTTGGGGTTCGGCCGCAAGCTGCTGGTCGACATCACCGCCCTCGGTCTTCCGGTGGCCTGTGAGTTCCTTGACCCGATCACGCCGCAGTACATCGCGGATCTGGTGTCCTACGGCGCGATCGGCGCGCGCACCGCGGCCAGTCAGGTGCACCGCCAGCTCAGCAGCGCGCTGTCGATGCCGGTCGGCATCAAGAACGGCACCGACGGCGACGTCCAGGTGGCGGTGGACGGCGTGCGCGCCGCGGCGGCCAGTCATGTGTTTCCCGGTACCGACCTCGACGGACGCTCCGCGCTCATCCGCACCACCGGCAATCCGGACTGCCATGTGATCCTGCGCGGCGGCAGCACCGGGCCGAACTACGACGCGGCTTCGGTCGCCGAGGCGTGCCTGCGGCTGGAGAAGGCGTCGCTACCGCAGCGGATCGTGGTGGACGCCAGCCACGGCAACAGCAACAAGGACCACAACAAGCAGGCCGACGTGGTCACCGACATCGCACGGCGGCTGGCGGCGGGCGAGTCGAGCGTAGTGGGCGTGATGCTGGAGAGCTTCCTGATCGCGGGACGCCAGGACCTCACTCTCGGCCACGCCGATGAGCTCACCTACGGCCAGTCGATCACCGACGCCTGCTTGGACTGGGAGACCACCGCCGTGCAGCTGGACCGCCTCGCGGAGGCGGTGCGGCAGCGCCGCGAGCGCTGATCAGAGCCGGGAAACCGCCGACGCAAGTCAGCTGGGCAGGTGGCGCGAACGCGAGGCCCGCTTCGGTCTACAGCACAGTGGATCATCCGGTTTGTCCGGCGCCGGCCGCCGATGCCGGGATGATGCGAACCGGACCGTAGACTTCCCGTCGATGGTTGCCGCGCTGCTTTCCGACCTGTTCGAGTCACATCGAGCGCATCTGCTCTCGGTCGCCTATCGACTGACGGGCAGCGTCGGCGATGCCGAGGACGCGGTGCAGGAGAGCTGGTTGCGCTTGGCGGGCGCGCACCAGTCCGAGATCGATGATCTGCGAGCTTGGCTGACCACCGTGGTGAGCCGGATCTGCCTGGATCGTCTGCGGAGCGCCGCGGCGCGGCGAGAGAGTTATGTGGGCCAGTGGCTGCCGGAACCCGTGGTCACCGCTCGCACACCGTCGAGCGCTCCCGACCCGTTGGAAGCCGTGGTGCGCAAGCAGGAGTGCCGGTTCGCCGCGCTGATCGTGCTGGACACCCTGACGCCGCCGCAGCGGGTGGCCTTCGTGCTGCACGACGGGTTGTCGGTGCCGTTCGACGAGATCGCCGACATCCTCGGCATCTCCGCCGACGCGGCGCGGCAGCTGGCGGTGCGTGCCCGCAAGGCGGTGGCGCAGACGCCGCAACCGGTGCCCGACGCCGAGCACGAGGCCGCCGTGCAGCGTTTCCTCGTCGCGCTGAGCGCGGGTGACGTGGCCGCCGTCGCCGCGGCGCTGCATCCGGACGCGATCATGATCGGCGATGCCAACGGCACCACCGCCACCGCGATCAACGTCCTGCACGGCGCGGATCGCATCGCTCGTTTCTATTTGGGCCTGGTGCGCAAGTACGGGCTCGAGGACGCCTCGCAGGTGTACGCGTTCGTCTCGGTGAACGGGCAATTGGGTATCAGCGTCGCGGCGCGTCCGGAGACCGAGGGCAGGGGCGGTTATCCCGCGCGAGTCGTCGGCTTCACGGTTCGGGACGGATTGGTCTGGGGCACCTACGACGTGGCGAATCCGGCCAAGCTGGGTGGCGTCCGGCTGGGTTGAGCCCGGTTTGTGAGGTGGACCGCTGGACTAGTCTCCGGGTATGCCCTCGCGACATCCGACCGTTGCCCGTCTGCGCCCTTTCGCGTCCACCATCTTCGCCGAGATGACCGAACTCGCCGTTCGGCACGACGCGGTCAACCTGGGCCAGGGGTTCCCGGACACCGACGGGCCCGCGAGCATGCTGGAAGTGGCGCGCCGCGCCATCGCGGACGGACTCAACCAGTACCCGCCGGGACGCGGTATGCCGGTGCTGCGCCGAGCCGTCGCCGACGACCGGGCCCGGCGCTACGGAACCTCCTACGATCCCGATTCGCAAGTGCTGGTGACCGTGGGTGCGACCGAGGCGATCAGCGCGGCGGTGCTCGGCTTGGTCGAGCCGGGCGAGGAGGTAGTGCTGATCGAGCCGTACTACGACTCCTATGCCGCGGCCGTGGCACTGGCCGGCGCCCGACGGCGCACGGCGCGTCTGGTGGCCGACGGGGATCGGTTCGTCCTGGACTTGGACAGTCTGCGTGCGGCCATCACCCCGGCCACCCGGATGCTCATCGTCAACTCGCCGCATAATCCGACCGGCACGGTCCTCGGAGGCGCGGACCTGCTCGCCATCGCCGAGATCGCCCGCGAGCACGACATTCTGGTGCTCACCGACGAGGTCTACGAGCACCTGGTCTACGACGGCGCCGAGCACATCAGCCTGGCCACCTTGCCTGGCATGGCCGAGCGGACGGTCGTGGTTTCCAGCGCGGCGAAGACCTTCAGCGTCACCGGGTGGAAGACCGGGTGGGCGTGCGGGCCCGCCGACCTGATCGACGGGGTGCTCGCCGCCAAACAGTTCCTGACCTTCGTGGCGGGCGGGCCGTTCCAACCCGCCGTCGCGCACGCGATCAACCACGAGTTGGAGTGGGTCGGCAAGCTGCGGGACTCCTTGTCGGAGAAACGGCTCCGCCTCTCCGCGGCGCTCGCCGATACCGGTCTGCGGGTGTACCCGAGCGCGGGCGGTTACTTCGTCGTCGCAGATATCACGCCGCTCGGCGCCGCCGACGGCCTGACCTTCTGCCGTGAGTTGCCCAAGCGGCTCGGCGTCGCGGCGGTGCCGGTCAGCGCGTTCGCCGACGACACGGCCGCCTGGAGTCATCTGGTGCGGTTCACCTTCTGCAAGCGCGACGAAACGCTCGACGAAGGGGTCCGCCGGTTGCGTCACGGTTGATCCAGAACCATGACGTGGACTGTCATGTTTCGCTGGCAACGTGCACGGCATGGCAACTCAGTACTACACGGCAACCAGTCTCGACGGATATCTCGCCGACACGGAGAACTCGCTCACCTGGCTTTTCGAGGTGGACGGAGCGGACGAGGCGCAGGCGGGCATCGCGGGCTTCCTCACGCAGGTAGGCGCCATGTGCATGGGCGCGACCACCTACGAATGGGTCGTGGCGAACGAACCACCGGAGAACTGGAGTAAGTACTACGGCGACCTCCCGTGCTGGGTCTTCACCCACCGGGATCTTCCCGCGATACCGGACGCGAATCTGCGGTTCGTCGCAGGGCCGGTCGAGTCGGTGCACCGGGAGATGGCCGAGGCGGCCGGTGCCCGCAATATCTGGATCGTCGGGGGCGGGGACCTGGCCGGGCAATTCGCCGACGCCGGCCTGCTCGACGAGGTCATGGTGAGCGTCGCTCCGGTGACGCTGGGCGCGGGCGCCCCGCTGCTGCCGCGGCGCATCCTTTCCAGCCGGATGCGGCTCACCGCGGTGCAGCAGGCCGGTCAGTTCGTGGAACTGCGCTACCGGTTGGCGAACCCGGCCGATCGGCGCTGAGTCGAGGCCGTTCGGCTCAGGCCGGGATGGGGCGGGCGCGGTCGGTGGCGAGCAAGGCGGCGATGGCGCCGAGCATCGTGCCGGTGAGGTATCGCTGAGTGCGCAGCCACAGGGGGCGGGCGGCGAGGAACGTCGCCAGGCCGCCCGCCCCGAGGACGATCAAACCGTTCACGGTGAGCGCCACCGCGATCTGCACCATGCCCAGGCACAGGCTCTGCAACCACACTTTCCCGTGCTCCGGCGTGACGAACTGCGGGATCAGCGCCATGTACATGATCGCGATCTTCGGATTCAGCAGGTTGGTGACCAGCCCCATCGTGAACAACCGCCGGATGGGGTCCGCGGACAGCGCCGCGGGCGCGAAGACCGAGACGCCGCCCGGTCGCAGCGCCTGCCAGGCCAGCCACCCCAAGTACGCGGCTCCCGCCAGCTTCACCGCCAGATACAGGCCGGGGACCACCGCGAACACCGCTGTGATCCCCGCTGTCGCCGCCGCCAGATACACCCCGAACCCCGCCGCTACCCCCGCCAACGACACCAACCCGGCCCGTCGCCCCTGCGACACCGTCCGCGACACCAGATACATCATGTTCGGCCCCGGCGTGAGCACCATCCCCAACGCCGCCACCGCGACCCCGACCACCGCAGCCATCTCGATCATGCCCCGATCCTCGCCCGCCCCACCGCTCCTTGTCGCGGTCCACTCGACACCCGCTGGACGGGTCGAGACCTCGAAGGGCCGAGCGCGGCAAAGATGCAGGCCAAGGGGCTTCAAGGGCGGCGCGTCGGCAGGACTTGCCCGGCGGGACCGATGACAATGCTGCGCATGGCGGCCACGGTCAGCGGGTTGGGAAATCGGCGGGCGAAGCTACTCGACGGAGTGTCGCCGGGGGCGGCGTTTCGACCCGACATCGAGGGAATGCGGGCGGTCGCGGTACTGGCCGTGGTGCTTTTCCATGCCGGTGTGCCGGGGATCGGCGGTGGATTCGTCGGTGTGGACGTCTTTTTCGTCATTTCCGGCTTTCTGATCACGGGCATGCTGTACCGCGGGGCGGCGGCCACCGGCACGGTCGAGTTGGTGCGGTTCTACGGCGCGCGGGCTCGCAGGCTGCTGCCTGCCGCGGGTGTCGTGCTGGTCGCCACGGCGATCGCCGCGGTCGTGCTCCTGCCGCCCTTGCAAGCCCGCCGGGTACTCGGCGACGGGATCGCGAGCGCGCTCTACGCCGGGAACTACCGGTTCGCCCTGGAGGGCACCGATTACCTCGCCGCGGATGCGCCGCCCTCGCCGTTTCAGCACTTCTGGTCGCTCGGCGTGGAGGAGCAGTTCTACCTGCTGTGGCCCGCGCTGCTGCTCATGACGACATGGCTGGTGCGACGGCGTCGGAGCGGTTCGGCCACGGCGCTGCCGTATCTGATCGTCCTCCTCGTCGTCGCCGCGCTGTCCTTCGCGGTCGCGCTGACCTGGACCCGGACCCTGCCACCGTGGGCGTTCTTCGCCCTGCCCGCACGGGCGTGGGAACTGGCGGCGGGCGGCATGGTGGCGCTGTCGGCCGCCTTCTGGGCCCGCGCGCCGAAATCGGTGTCCACCTGCGCGGGATGGGCGGGGGCCGGGTTGGTCGTCGTGGCCTGTCTTCGGCTCGACGAGAAGACCCCGTATCCCGGCGTCGCGGCGCTGCTCCCCGTGCTCGGCGCGGCCCTGGTCATCGCAAGTGGCTGCGCCGCAACCCGATTCGGTGTCGGTCGCGTCCTGGCAGTGCCCGAGATGCAGGCCATCGGCAGACTGTCCTACTCGTGGTACCTCTGGCACTGGCCGGTGCTGGTGCTGGCCCCGCATGCGCTCGGCCGCCCCCTCGGGCTGGTCGGTGCGCTGGGCGCGGTCGCCATGGCCGGTGGGCTCGCCGTGCTCACCCAGCGGCTGATCGAGGATCCGGTTCGCTTCGCCGCACGCCTGCGCGATTCGGGCGGGCTCAGTCTCGCCTGCGGTGGTGTGAGCACCGCGCTCGCCATCGGTGTGGCGCTCGTGCTGCTGGTGGTCGTGCCCGCGCCGGTCGGGCGGGGCGCGGCGGCGCAGAGCCTCGTGCTGATGACACCGGCCGCACCGGCCACTCCCACCGCCGACCCCTACGACGCGGCGGTCGAGCAGCTGACCGCGCAGACCCGGGCCGCGGTCGCGGCCTCGGCCGAGATCCGTGAGGTCCCGTCGAACCTCACACCCCCGCTGTCGAACGCGCGCGGCGACAGAGCGGAGGTGTTCGACAACGGTTGCTTTCGTTCCTGGCCCGACGTGGGCCAGGGCGAGTGCGCGTCCGGCGATCCGGATTCGGCCACCACGGTCGCGTTGGTCGGCGATTCCCACGCGGCGATGTGGCAACCGGCGTTCGAGCACATGTCGGTAGCGCACCATTGGCGGCTGGAGACCATGGCGAAGGTCACCTGTCCGCTGCTCGATCTGCCCATCACCAGTCCCTACCTGGGTCGGACGTACACCGAATGCGAACAGTGGCGCGGGCAGATCATGACCCGGTTGCGGCACGAACGGCCCCGGCTGATCGTGGTCGGCATGTCCCGCCGCTACGGCGGCGACTTCGGCTTCGTGACCTACGACCCGGCGTGGATCGACGGCGTGCGTCGCCTGGTCGCCCAGCTGCGCGAGTCGGGCGCGGCCGTCCTCGTGCTCGGCGGCATCCCCGATCCACACGCCACCGTGCCGGCGTGCGTGGCCGAGCACATCGCCGACGCCTCCGCATGCGCCCCCACCCGAGCGGTGGCGGTCGACGACGCGGGCATCGCCGCCGAACGCGCGGCAGCTGCGGCGGGCGGCGGCCAGTACGCCGATCTGACCCCGCTGTTCTGCACCACCGCCCGGTGTCCCGTCATCGTCGGGAACACCCTCGTCTACCGTGACGACAATCACCTGACGAGCGGTTACGCCACGACGCTCGCCCCGGTCGTCGGCGCGCTCGCCGAACGGGCGCTCGCGCGCGGCTGAGCCGTCCCGGCGCGGTCCGCGGGAAGACATCGCGCCGTTCCGGCGTTGCATCCGGTCGCTGCCGCACCCGCGCCCTGCGGGAGAGGCCGGTAACCTGCGGGGTTGTCGGAGGGGTCGGGGAGAATGGCGGGGAATCTAGCTGAGGAGGGACTGTGAACGACGGTCCGCTGATCGTGCAGAGTGACAAAACACTGCTGCTGGAGGTCGACCACGAGTTGGCCGATGCCGCGCGGCAGGCGATCGCGCCGTTCGCCGAGCTGGAGCGGGCGCCCGAGCACGTGCACACCTATCGGGTGACCCCGCTGGCGCTGTGGAACGCGCGCGCGGCCGGGCACGACGCCGAACAGGTGGTGGACGCGCTGGTCAGCTTCTCCCGGTACGCGGTGCCGCAGCCGCTGCTGGTCGACGTGGTGGACACCATGGCCCGCTACGGCAGGTTGCAGCTGGTGAAGCATCCAGCGCACGGGTTGACGCTGGTCAGCCTGGATCGCGCGGTGCTGGAGGAGGTGCTCCGGCACAAGAAGATCGCGCCCATGCTCGGCGCGCGCATCGATGACGACACGGTGGTGGTGCACCCGTCCGAGCGCGGCCGGATCAAGCAGACGCTGCTGAAGATCGGCTGGCCCGCCGAGGACCTCGCGGGTTACGTCGACGGCGAGGCGCACCCGATCGACCTCGACTACGCGACCGACGGCTGGCATCTGCGCGATTACCAGCAGATGGCCGCCGACTCGTTCTGGGCGGGCGGCTCCGGGGTGGTGGTGCTGCCCTGCGGCGCGGGCAAGACGATGGTCGGCGCCGCGGCGATGGCCAAGGCGAAGGCCACCACGCTGATCCTGGTCACCAACACGGTGGCGGGCAGGCAGTGGCGGCGTGAACTGCTCGCCCGCACCTCGCTCACCGAGGACGAGATCGGCGAGTACTCCGGTGAGCGCAAGGAGATCCGCCCGGTCACCATCGCCACCTACCAGGTGATCACCCGGCGCACCAAGGGCGAGTACAAGCACCTGGAACTGTTCGACAGCCGCGACTGGGGGCTGGTCATCTACGACGAGGTGCACCTGCTGCCCGCCCCGGTCTTCCGGATGACCGCGGATCTCCAGTCCCGCCGCAGGCTCGGCCTGACGGCGACCCTGGTGCGCGAGGACGGCCGCGAGGGCGACGTGTTCTCGCTGATCGGCCCGAAGCGCTACGACGCGCCGTGGAAGGACATCGAGGCTCAGGGCTGGATCGCTCCGGCCGACTGCATCGAGGTCAGGGTCACGCTGACCGACGCCGAGCGGATGGCCTACGCGACCGCCGAGCCGGAGGAGCGCTACAAGCTGTGCTCCACCGCACACACCAAGATCGCCGTGGTCGAGTCGATCCTGGCTCGGCACCAGGATGCGCCGAGCCTGGTCATCGGCGCGTACCTGGACCAACTGGACGAACTCGGGGTGGCACTCGACGCGCCCGTGATCCAGGGGTCGACGAAGACCAAGGAGCGGGAGGAGCTCTTCGACGCGTTCCGGCGCGGCGAGATTCCGGTGCTCGTGGTGAGCAAAGTGGCGAACTTCTCCATCGATCTGCCGGAAGCGTCCGTGGCCGTCCAGGTTTCGGGTACCTTCGGCTCGCGACAGGAGGAGGCGCAACGTCTCGGGCGGCTCTTGCGTCCGAAACACGATGGCGGACAGGCGCATTTCTACTCGGTCGTCGCGCGCGACACCCTGGACGCCGAATACGCCGCGCATCGTCAGCGTTTCCTCGCCGAACAGGGGTACGCCTATCGCATCACGGATGCCGACGACTTGCTCGGACCCGCCATCGGATAAGCGGAGGCATCCCCTCCACAAACTGTGCTAGGAATGAGGGCGTGCGACACTTCGAATTCGCGGTGGACCGCGAGCACGCCCACGCGGTGAACGAAGTCTTCGCCGACCTTCGCCGCCTGCGTCTGCTGGCGATCGCCGCCACGGTGGTCGCGGCGGCGGGCACGGCGTTGCTGATCTGGCTGGACCATCCGTGGGCGTATCTGCTCGCGGTCGCCTTCGCGCTCGGCACGGTGACGGCGCTGTGGGTGGCGCTGTGGACACCGTGGCATTCCAGCATCGACAAGCTCTACGCGGACGGTGAGCTGGTACCCGCGGTGGTCTCGGAGGCGCGTCCGTCGGGTGTCGTGCTGCTCGCTTTGGTCGACGTTTCCGCGCCCGATACCCGCGATCCGCGCTACGCCTTGGTGACCCGGAAGGTCCGCGACCTGCCCGGTCACCAGGCCAGGGCCGGAGAACGCGTGCCGTCGGTCGCGGTGCGCACCGACCGCGCGCCGCGCCAGGTGGGTCAGCGCTGGCAGTCGGTGAGCGCCATGCCGATCGCTTGGGGCACGACCGACGACTCGGTCATCGCCCGCGCCCGCGCCGCGATCAGCGAGACCGAGTGGCGGCTGCTCACCGACAATCTCGCGCTCGCGGAGAAGGTGCGGCGCACCACCACGAAACGCCTGCTGCTCGATCCGCACCAGCTACCGGGCGAACTCGGTTCCTGAATCCGGCTGTGTCGGCAGGGCTTATCGGTTGCGCCCTCGCCTAGACTCGAAGGATGGTTCCAGCGTCCAATCTGCTGGCATTCGTCGCCGCCGCGGTCGTCATCATCGTCGTGCCCGGTCCCGGCGTACTCTTCACGGTCGGTCGCGCGCTGACGCTCGGCCGGCGCGCGGCCCTGCTGTCGGTGCTCGGGCACGCCATGGGCGTCTACGCGGCCCTGGTCCTGGTCGCGATCGGGCTCGGCGCCTTACTGACCGCGTCGGCGCTGGCGCTCACCGTGGTCAAGTTCGCGGGTGCGCTGTATCTGATGTATCTCGGAATCCAAGCTATCCGCCGGCGTTCGGCATTGCGCGAGGCGCTGGGCGCCGCGGTCGAACCGGCCCCGAACACGCGCGTGCTGCGGCAGAGCGCCGTCGTCGGGCTCACCAATCCCAAGGCGATCGTCTTCTTCTCCGCGGTGCTGCCGCACTTCGCCGACCCGTCCTCCGGGTCGCTGTCGTGGCAGTTCCTGCTGCTCGGCACGGTCTTCCTGGCCATCGCGCTGGTCTCCGACAGCGCGTGGGCACTGCTGGCCGCCTCGGCGAGGTCCTGGTTCGCCAAGTCGCCGCGCAGGCTGGAGGCGGTCGGCGGCGCGGGCGGGGTGATGATCTTCGGTGTCGGCGCGTCGGTGGCGCTGACCGGAAGCGGCGACTGAAGCCGCTACCATCCAGCGAAGTCGGTGCGTCGGTACCGGCGCGAGGCGGGGTGGAAAGGGGTGGTTGTTCGTATGTGGTTGTCCGGCCGGATGTGCGCGGCGGTCGCGTGTGTATTCGCCGCGGTGTCTCAGGTGCCCGCGCACGCGGAGCCGCCCCCGGACCCACTGGTCGGCGCGCCGGGCCTGGGCGATCCGTACTATCCGCTCGACGGCAACGGCGGCTACGACGTCCAGCACTACGACGTCGGCATCGACTACGACCCGCCCAGCCGGAAACTGGCGGGCACCACCACGATCACCGCGCACGCCACCCAGGCCCTGCGCGTGTTCAACCTCGATTACGCGGGGCCCGATGTGCGCGAGGTGACGGTGAACGGGCTGCCCGCCGACTTCGACCGCAACGGCGAGCACGAGTTGACCGTCACGCCGACGTTGCCGCTGCTGCCAGGCCTGCCGTTCACCGTCGCGGTCGACTACGCGGGCCCCGCAGTGAACGCCGAAGGGGAGGGATGGACCTTCGCACCCAGCGGCGGCGCGTTCGTCGCCGGTGAGCCGCACTCGGCGACGACTTGGTACCCGCTCAACGACACACCGCTGGACAAGGCCACGTTCAGCCTGAACGCCACCGTTCCCGCGGAGTGGGAGGTGATTTCCAACGGCGTGCGCATCGAGGACGTGGTGCGCGGCGACAAGCGGACGGTCCGCTGGTTCAACGCCAAGCCGGTGGTCGGCTATCTGACCACGGTCGCGATCGACAAGTTCGACTACCTCGAGCAGCGCAGAGCCAACGGCATTCCTCTGATCAGCGCGTTCGCCCCGAATGTGGAGCAGGACCAGCGCGAGTTGGAAAAGCGCGTGCCGGAGATCCTCGACTTCGCCGAAAAGATCTACGGCCCTTACCCGTTCGAGGCCGCAGGCGGCATACACGTGGACGCGGGCATCACGTTCTCGCTGGAGACCCAGACCCGCCCGCTCTACGCGCCGTCGATCGATCTGCAGACTGTCGTGCACGAGATCACGCACCAGTGGTGGGGCGACTGGGTGTCGATACGCCGGTGGTCGGACATCTGCCTGAACGAATGCTTCGCCAGCTATACCGCCGACTACCTGTGGCCGGAGCGGATGGACGGCAAGAACGTCGACGACCAGTACCGCGAGACCATCCGCAAGTACCGCGACAGTGATAAGTACTGGAACATCCCGCTGGAGGACCCCGGCGTGGGAAAGGAGTTCACCTCCGTCTACTACCGCGGCCCGCTGTTCCTGCACGCGCTGCGCAGGCAGATCGGCGACGAGGTGTTCTTCGCGGCTGTTCGGGACTTCCTCGCCGCGCATGCCTACGGCAACGCCTCGATGCCGGAATTCCGCGCTTTCGTGCAGTCACGCTCGCCCATGGACCTGACCGGGTTCTTCCACGCGTGGCTGAACACCACCGCGCCGCCGCCGGAGGAGTACCTGTTTCCGGGCGTCCTGCGCAGCTGACCCGTCAATCGTCCCCGGCGCGCTGCCGGGCCTTCGCCAGCCTGCGTTCGGCTCGCTCCACCTGACGGCGCGCCGCGTGCAAGTCGTTCTTCGCCGACCGCTCGGCCGACTTGCGGAACTGCCGCTGCTGTTCGGCGTGCTCGAGCTCGTCGCGCAGCGCGGCGACGCGTTCCTCGGCCGAGGACAGTTCTCCGGTCGCTTCTTCGAACGCGGCCCCGGCCGAATCCTCCTCGGCGCGGGCGGTTTCGAGCGCCTCCTCGGCCTCCCGCAGTTCTCGGCGCGCGCTGTCGTCGGGCTGCCGCACGGCCGCTCGTCCGGGCCGCGTGGCCGGTTCGGGCACCGCGAGCAGACCCGGTCCACTCGGTCCGAAGCCTTCGTAGCTCGCGGCCGTAGCGAGTGTTCCGGCGCGCAGCCGATCGGCCACGTCCCGATCGGCGAGTGCGGCGGTCAAGGTCTGGCCGATCTCCCGGACGACGTTCTCGCCGACCGGATGCCCGTGTTCGGCGGCGAGCGCTCCCGCCTTCTTGGCGAGGGCGTTGACCAGTTGCTGGCGCTGCGCGGTCAGGTCGCGCAGTTGTTCGGCCGAAAGTTTTCGCTGCGCGGCGGCCAGCGCGGCGGCCAGCCGCAGCAGGGCGGCCACGTCCTCGGGCGCCGCCCTGGACAGCAGGTTCGCCGCCCACGCGGTCAGGGTGGGTTTACGCAGCTTGCCGATGGCGGCCGCCAGTTGCTTGTCACCCGACTGCTTCGCGGCGGCCGCCCGGTCGGCGCGCGCCGCGACGAACTCCGCGGGCGCCAACCCGTACAGGTCGCGTGCGACGTCCTCGACCGTCATACTGCCCAAGCGTAACGACCAGGTCTCGGGCGACGACACACTCCGCATACCGGACAAGAGTCCAGTTGCATGGAATACGCGAAAGGCGTTGCTAGTGAATTACTCTGCGTTCTTCTTGCTCGGCCGTCTGCTCCCCAGCATCCTCGGTTACGCGCTCATGGGGCTGTACGGCACGCACAGCATCTAGGACGCCTCCTTCCAGGTCGCCCGGCGGGCTGATGCGGCCGCTCAGGTCGTGCGGGTATCCTCACCGCGTTCACGAGCACGTGAACGTTTCGGTGAGAGAGGTTTTCAGGTGAAGTTTCCAGGAACGAGGTTGCTGGCACGGATCGTGCTCGCCCTCGTCGCGGTGGCCGCGGTGGTGGTCACGGTGGCCGGCTGTTCGTTGATCGAGGACGCGGGCAAGTCGGACACCGCCAAGGCCAAGGCCGGCGACTGCATCAACGTCATCGAGGGCTCGGCGGTCGACTCCAAGACCGAACCGGTCGACTGCTCGTCGGACAAAGCCGTGTACAAGGTCGCGCAGTCCTACGACAAGAAGACCGACTGCGCCGCCGACTACACCTCCTACGAGGAGACCCTGGCCGGCGGTACCACCGCCTTCCTGTGCCTGGCCCCGAACTTCAAGGTAGGCAGCTGCTACAACGAGAGCAGCACGACCGGATACAAGCACGTCGACTGCGCTGCCTCGGACGCCACCTTCAAGGTGCTGAAGCGGATCGACGGCAAGGCCGACGAATTATTGTGCGACCAGGACGCCGACGGCTTCCGCCTCATCGAAACGGACCCGAAGGTCACCTTCTGCACCGCCAAGCCCAAGGGCTGATCATTCCAGCAGGGCAACCGACGCGATCCGGTGCAGCGTGAAGTGCCGGACCGCGCCGGTGACCGGGTCCAGCGCGTCCAGCTGCCCGTTGCCCACCTTCAACGGCTCCACCACCCGTTGGGAGGCGACGCCTTGGGCGTCGACGTAGCCGATGTTCACCGACCGCCGCACCCTGGCCGCGAGCTGCAGCAGGGCGAGGGTGGCGGCGGTATTGGTCCGCGTGCCATCCGTGCGTACCGCTTGACCGGACCGGGCACTGGCGGCGCGTTCGCCCGCGCGCAATTCCGTGACGAGCAGTTCGAGTTGTTCGGTGCTGGGCGGTGTCGGCCGATACGGCTGCCGCGCGACGGGCCGCACCGAGATCCGCGCGCCCCGCGGCCGCAGATCGACGATCGCGCCGCTCGAGTCCTCACCCGCGGGCGCGAAACCGGCCGCGCGCAGCTGTTCGAGCAGTTCGCCCAGCGGCGCTTGGGCGATGGCGACGGTCGGGGCGATGGATCGCAGCGCCAGCGCGCTCGCCACCGGCGCGGACAGCACTTGGGCCAGTAGCGCCGGGTCGTCACTGCGGATGAACGACTGGGCCATACCCGCGCGCAACTGGCCGTGACGCCGGGCCACGTCATCGATCAGATAGGTCAGTGCCTGCGGGATCGGCGTCCGGGAATGCGCGGCGAACAGCGCGTGCAGCTCCGCCGCCGTCAGCCCGGCGTCCAGCGCGCGCCGCACCGAGGACTCTCCGATCCGGTATACCGTTGCGGCGCCCGCGGATTCGACGTCGGCGACGAGGGCGACGCGACGCTGAAGGTCGGTGGTCAACGGGCCGGGTGCGATCACCGTGAGATCCGCTTGCACCAGCACGTGGTCCACCGGCTTCGGCAGCGCCGCCTCCATCTCCGCCTCGGCGTCGGCCACGCTGGTGGGCGCCGCGTGCAGCAGCGCCCGCGCCGCCGAGCCGAGCGCGCCGCGGCCGATCAACCCGAGCGCCGCCGCTTCGGCCAGCGTCTGTTCGACCACCTCCGGCCGGAAATTCCTGCGCCTGCGTGGCTGCCGCCAGGCCAGTACCCGGCCGATCTCCGTTGGGGCCAGCGCGGTGCCGGACGGATATTCCGCCAGCAGGGCGAGGATCGCGTGCCGGTCGCGCGGCGCGGTCGGGGTGCGCAGTTCCAGCGACAGCGCGGCCAGCGGCTTGTCGTTGGCGTCGCGCATGCCGATCATCCACGGCATCCGATCCAATTCGAGCCAGGTGAGTCCGAGGGCGGCCCAGCGCCGGGCGGGCGGCGCTTCCAGCCAGGCGTCCACCAGTGGCGTCGGCGCCCAGAAGTCGTCGGTCGTCTCGAAGTCAGGTGGCGGGTCCGGCAAACCCTTCTCGATCAATTTGGCGGCCGCCAGCAGCTCGACCAGCAAACCCGCCCTCGGCTCGTCGACACCGGCCTGCTTGGCGATGCGGCGCAGCTCGCGCACGCCCAGGCCGCCCGCGCGCAACGCGGGAGCCGGGGCCTGGCCGAGCACCTCGAGCACGGCCGCGCAGTGCCGCAGCAGCTCGCCGACCTCGCCCGCCGCGACCGCGTTCACATCGGCGGGCGGGTATTTCGCCGGCTCCGGTCGCGGCGGCGTCAGGGCATGCGGGTGGGTGACCGGTTCCCGTCGCAGCACCTGGCCGACGGTGACCGGGAGTTCGACGGTCTCGGCATCGATCCAGTGCAGCAGCCTGCGCGCCAGCAGCCGCTGGATCGGCCGGTCGGCCGGAGTGCCCGGTGCGGCGTCCTTGGTGCGGCCACGAGGCCCTGTCGCGGCCAACTTGTCCAGCAGGGACCGTTCGGCGGGCGGCAGCTCGGGCAGCGCCGCGACCACCTCGGGTTCGGTGAGCGCGTCGGGGATCTCGGTCGCGGTGCCGATCGGCCACGGCAATGCCTCGGCGGCCGCCGGAATCAGGTGTAGTCCCTGCTCGGCGTCGATCCAGACCAGCGCGCGAGCGGTCAGCCGCTCCAGCGCCTCATCGATCGCGGCGGCCGGCACCCGTTCGCTCAATTGCACATGCAACTCGGCGCGGCGCAGCGGGCCACCGTCGGTGCGCGTCACCCCGTGCATCGCAAGGGTTTCCACGATGGCGAATTCGAGGGTGTTCAAGTCCTCCGTGGCGCGCAGCACCGACGCGCGCTGTTCGACGCGGGCGGCGAGCACGGCGATGGCGGAGGGCAGCGGGACGGCCAGGTCGGGCCGAAGCTGCAGCAGCGTCACGAGCTGGGCATCACTGCGGGCACCGAGCCATCCGGCAAGGGAGTCGGTCGCGGTCATCCGATCCAGCCTACGATGCTGGGCGATCGCCCGCCGACGTCCGGAGCTACGGGCTGCGGCGCATCCGAGGAAAGCGGCCGGGCTAGCATGGGGCCGTGGTGAACAAATCTAAGAAATCCTACGTCGACAACGGCTGGCCGAAGGTCGCCGACGGTGACCAGGCGGTCACCGAGCTCTCTTCGGCCCGATCCGGTGGTCTCTCGCCCTACGGCGAGGACACCAAGTTCCCGGTCCCGGCTGAGCAGTTGCCTTACATGCACCCGAACACGGTGATCAACCGCTGAGCGCGCGACCGGAACGTTCTCGGCTACGGAGAAGGGCCCCGCATCCACGTTGATGCGGGGCCCTTCTTGCTGAAGCCTTCGGGTCAGGAGGGGAGCAGACCCTTGTTCGCCTCGTAGAAGTTCACGATCGCGGGGTCGAGGGTGACTCCGCTGGACTTGGCGGCGTTGAAGAAGTCGAGAGCTTCCTTGGGCACCTGGACGCCCTGGCTCTGCACGACCTCGAGAGCGCGGTCGACGGCCGAGAAGATCTGCTGCGTGTCGGCAGGCGCGGCAGGCGCGGACTGAGCGAGCTGCGGCGCGGGGTTCCAGCGCGGGGTCTCGGCGGTGGCGGGCGCGGAGCGCGGGCTCGGCGCGCTGCTCAGGCCCAGCTTCGAGGAGCAGGAGGGCCAAGCGCCCCAACCCTGCGAGGCGAGCACCTTCTCGGCGACCGCGATCTGCTGTTCACGGCTGGCCTGGTTGGCGCTGGCGGCGTATTCCTGACCGCCGTGAGCGCGCCACGTGCTGGGCGAGAACTGCAGCCCGCCTTGGAAACCGTTGCCGGTGTTGATGCCCCAGTTGCCGCCGGCCTCGCACTGAGCGAGTCGATCCCAGTCGGAGTCGGGTGCCGCGCTGGCGTTGCCTGCGAAGGCCACACCGGCGGTGCCGATGATGGCCCCGGTCACGGCAACCTTGGCTACCGTGCGTCCGGTCGAGCTTGGCTTGCGATGGCGTCCACTCATATCGGGTTCGTCTTCCTCTCGACGCACCTGCGACATCTTCGGTTCTGGTTCGGACTGAGAGGTCGTCCGTTCCGCCCTCGCCCCTACGTTTCCGTCGGGGGAACCGGTACCCGCGGGGCGAGGCTCGGTGCGGCGGGCCGGTGGTCGCCGGGGGTGCCCCGGCTGGATAAGACCGTACGACGAACCGCGGGAAAAATCACTATTTGGTAACCGGCGTGTACCAACGGGTCTCGACGCGATATCGGACCGGGAAGAAGGCTTCGTGCAGCTAGAGACGCCGCGGTCGCACCCGCTGCCGGTCGTCACCGCTTCGTGATCTACTCGTAATGTGACGAGGATCACACACTGGAGTGGGTAACGATCGCATCGGGTAACCGGTTGGGTGTCGGATCGGGGGTGATCCGCTTCAGCGCGACCGGCGGCCCGAGCGCAGCGCGAAGACGAGCGCGAGCACGAACCCCAGCGGCGCGAGCATCGCCCCGAAGTAGAGCCACAGCCCCGGCTCGCCGTCGGTCAGCAAGGGGATCGCGAAAATCGCGATGATAGCCAGCAACCCCAGCGCGAACACGGAGAGCGCGAGTTGCAGCAACCAGTCGCCGCGCCGCCGTGGGGCGCCGCTGGGCGGGGTCGGAGCGGAAGGGTTCGTCACGGTTCGACGGTAAAACTGATGTGCTTGCGTTATTCGCACCGGGGTAGACTCGATAGCAATCGCGTCCTGCAATCCTGCTGGGCGCGTTCTTTTCGCACAGGAAACGGGGCCGGTCGCGCGACCGGCTCGGTAGACGGATGTGCTCGGGCCGTAGGGGTCCGAGTTTTCGATGATGAACGGGTGAGCGCAGTGCCGACCGGCAGGGTGAAGTGGTACGACGTCGAAAAGGGCTTCGGCTTCCTTTCCCAGGACGAGGGTGAGGACGTCTACGTGCGCTCGTCCGCGCTGCCCCAGGGCGTCGAGGGCCTGAAGCCCGGCCAGCGCGTCGAATTCGGCATGGCCGCAGGCCGTCGCGGCCCCCAGGCGCTGAGCCTCAAGCTGCTCGAGGCGCCGCCGTCGGTCCGGCAGGGCCAGGAACGCAACGCGCGCAAGGAGCCTGCCGCGCGCAGGCACACGCCGGACGAGCTGCACGGCATGGTCGAGGACATGATCACGTTGCTCGAGGCGAAGGTGCAGCCGGACCTGCGTAAGGGCAAGTACCCGGATCGCAAGACGGCGCAGCGCATCTCGGAGGTCGTCCGCGCGGTGGCGCGCGAACTGGACCACTGATTCCGCTCGATCTCGCTCGATCCGGGCGGTCGTAGGGCCGAATTACATTGCGGTAGGACGCTCTCGGAGCGCCGAGGCGTGCCCGGCCACCGACCGCGCAGACGCCCGTGTGCTCGGACGAGCACCGGCGCCCGCAGGGTCCGCGAAAGGCGTTGCGTCCGAGATTCGCTACGCCGTGCTGATCGACCAGGTGGCGTGCGGCACGTAGAACTCCCGGCCCGTCTCGTCGCGGGCGAGGATCGGCAGCTGGAACTCGACGCCGATGAGGCGCAGGTCCGGCTCCGGTTTCGAATCGATGGTCAGGGCGAAGGCCCGGTCCGGGTAGTCGTTGCGGCTGATCACCTGGTCGACTTTCTCGCCGTTCGGCAAGAGGTAGACCAGTTGTGCGAGCCAAGGCGCGTCGGCGACCTTCTTCGGAAGCGACAGTTGCAGTGGGTAACCGGCGGGCACTTCCAGGTCGACGGTGCGGCCACGGTGGCAATCCGGCGTGTCGGGCCCGCAATTCAGCGTCGTGAACACCGTGCCGGGGACATTGTCCTCGGGCAGGATGCTGCAGTCCTGCATGGTCACCGAGCAGTAGCTGAACGGCCGCACGGTGACCGTCTTGCCGTGTGCGTAGGCGGTGAGGGTGACGTCGGGCTTCTCGGCGTCGTGGACCAGCACCGCGAGCACGCCCACGAAGGCGACGGTGAGCACGAGCAGTGCGGCCGCGGCCAGCGCGGCGATCGTGCGTGCGTTGAGCTTGCTCACCAGGTCGGGTCTCCTTGCCCTCGTCGAAAGCGTTCGGCGTCACCGCCGCGCGGCGCCGGGTCCTCCGCCCGAGGCGCGCTCGCCGGATATCCGTGCGGCCGGGTCGTCGGCACCTCTTGCTCCGCGTGCTGGGGACGGTTGCCGCCGAGGCCGGGCAGTAGCGAGTGGCCTCGGAAGCTGAGGAAAGTCTGCACCAAGCCAAGGACGAGTATCACGGTGACCACCGCGAAGCCCTTCCAGTAGTCGGTCGGCAGCAGCACACCGGCCGCACCGCCGACGACCCAGCTCAGTTGCAGCACGGTCTCCGACCGCCCGAAGCCGGAGGCGATCGACTCCGGCGGCAGGTCGTCCTGGATCGAGGCGTCCAGCGACACCTTGGCCAGCGCGCTCGTCCCCGCTGCCACCAGGGCCGCGGTCGCCGCGCCGAGGAGGTTGTCGGCGAACGTCGCGAACAGCGCCACCAGCGCGCACGCCGCCGTGCAGCCGAGCACGACCAGCGAGGGCTTGCCGAGTTTCAGCCGGGCGCCCGTCGCATTGCCCGCGAAATTGCCGATGGCCGCGGCCGCGCCGACCGCACCGAGCATGAGGGCCTGCTGCGCGGGCCGGTGTTCTGTCGCTTTGGCGACGAACGCGACGTAGAAGGTGAGGAACCCGGTCAGGACACGAATGGCGCTGTTGCCCCAGAGCCCGGTCACCACGGCGCGGCCGAGCGGTTGCCTGCGCTTGCGCGGCGGGATCGACGACTCCGCGTCGGAGGAGAGCACCTCGGTGCGCGCGTCGGCGCCGTGATAGCTCAACGTCGCGGGCACCTCGCCCTCGGTCACCTCCACCCAGGAGGGGATGCGCAGACTCAGATACGTCCCCCCGCAAGCGATCAGCGCCGCGAAGACCAGTGCGCCGTTGGAGCCCGCGATCGCCGCGGCCGACCCGGCCAGCGCTCCGGCGCCCATCGTGCCGCCGACCAGCCCGAACACCGTGAGGCGGGAGTTGGTGCGGACCAGATCTATGTCCGGCGGCAGCACCCGGGGCGTGACCGCGCTCTTGAGCACGGAGAACGATTTGCTGCCGATCATCATGCACAGCGCGAGCGGATACAGCGCCCAGGTGTCGAACTGGAAGACCAGCGCCACCGCGACCACCGCGCGCACCGCGAACGACGTCGCCAGCGCGAGGCGGCGACCGCGCTGCAGGCGATCGAGCAGCGGTCCGATCAGCGGGGCGATCACCGCGAACGGCGCGATCGTGATCAGCAGGTACAGCGCGACTTTCGTCTTGCTCTCCGCGGTGGCGCTGGCGAAGAACAAGGTGTTGGCCAGTGCCACCGCGATGGCGGCGTCCAGGGCGAAGTTCGCCATGGTGGCGTAGGTGAGCGCCGTGAGGCCGGACTTGTCCGCGCCGTCGGCCTTGGCCGCGCGCTGGAAGGTCGCGATGCCTTTCTCGGTGAGTTGCCTGCCGCGCATGGCGGCCACGCGGGTGACCGTGAGTTTGCGGGGCATCCGCCGCGCGCCGGCGGCATCGGGGCTCTCGGGTTGCTGGACCTGATCCTGCGCGGCGGTCTCGGGATAGTCGCGTTCGGCGGGCGCCGGTGTTTCGCTGTACCGGGGCGGCTCCGGACGGTGCGGGAAGACGTGCCGAGCCGCGCGGTCGGAGGCCTTAGGCTGCTCGGCGTCGGTCCCGACCGGGAGCGGCTTGGTGGGCGGAGGCTGCGCGGGCCGTGGCGGGTCGCGTCGGGGGCTCGGCGGCGGTCCCGGCTGGTCATGACGCTCAGCGGCGCGTCCGGATCGCGGTCCGAGCGGTGGTAGTGGCCTGCGGCGCCGCGGCCCGTTGGGTGGCGGATATCGGTCGAAACCGGGATGCCGATCGAACGGCGGAACCTCCTCGCCTTCCCGCCGATCACGGTCGGGACCGGAAGGTTCGCGGGGAGTAGTCACGACTCCAATTCTGGCGCACTCTCGGGCAGGGCGTTCACGCGCGCTCCGGGGTGGCGGCGGAAAGTGATCGTCGTCGCGACCCGCGATCGCACTCAGGCGGGGGCGAAGCGGACCTCGAACATGGTCGGCCAGTTCTTGCCCGTGATCAGGAACCGGTCGGTGCCGGGCAGTTGGGCGATGCCGTTGAGGGCGTCGGCGCCTGCCCGTGCGGTCGCGGGGAGCAGACCGGCGGCGTCGGCGGTCGCCAGCACGGCGCCGGAGTCCGGGTCGATGCGCAGGATCGTGTCGGTGGGCCAGTCGTTGGCGTAGACGGACCCGTCCGCCGCGCATTCGAGCTCGTTGAGGCGTGCGCCGTGGTGACTGTCCAGCTCGATCGAGCCGGTAGGGGCGAAGGTGACCGGATCACGGAAGGTGAGGCGGTCGGTGCCGTCGCTCATCACCAGACGCCCGTTTCCGGCGCACAGACCCCAGCCTTCGCCGTCGTAGCTCACCCGGCCGCGTTCGGCGAGCGTCGCCGGGTCACGGGCGATGGCCACGCCGTCGTGCCAGGTCAGCTGCCAGAGTGTGGCGCCGGCGAGGGTGATGCCCTCGCCGAAGTACGGGGCGGGCAACTCGGTCCTGGCCAACTCCTCCCCGGTCGTCAGCCGGGACGCGCGCACGCCGGACGCGCCGACCAGCCCGGTGCTCTCGTAGAGCACGTCGCCGTCGACCTCCAGGCCCTGGGTGAACGCCTTCGTATCGTGCGGCCGGGTGGCGATCACCTCGATGTTCATGCTGGGAGCCTGGTCCGCTACGCCGCCGCATCCACCCACGATGAGCAGACCGACCAGCACACTGATGGCCAACGCACGCCGATTGCGTTCCATACGGCAAAATGTAGGCCGTGAGCGCAGTTTCTGTTTCGGAGTCCGGCGTGCGGCCGATTCTGGCCGATGCCGTCGATTTGGCCCGCCGTGCGCTCCTGGAGTTGGAACCGTCGGCCGTCGGCGCACACCTCGGCGTGATCGCCGAGGACGAGAGTGCGGCGACCCACCGATTCGAGGCCACGCTCCCCGGTTACCGCGGGTGGCAGTGGGCGGTCGTGGTGGCCGCCCCGCCCGACGCCGACCACGCGACGGTGAGCGAGTCCGCGTTGCTGCCCGGGCCCGATGCCTTGGTCGCGCCCGAGTTCGTGCCCTGGGAGCAGCGCGTCCGCCCAGGGGATCTCGCGCCCGGTGACCTGCTCGCCCCGCCCGCCGACGACCCGCGCCTGGTGCCGGGCTACGTCGCGACCGGCGATCCGGTGGTGGACGAGGTGGCCTACGAGGTCGGTCTGGGCCGTACCAAGGTGATGAGCAGGGAAGGCCGCGAAGAGGCCGCCGAGCGGTGGTACACCGAACACGGACCCGACTCGGAGATGGCCAAGGCCGCGCCCGCCACCTGCGGGACCTGCGGCTTCTATCTGCCACTCGCCGGGTCGCTTGGCGCCGCGTTCGGTGTCTGCGGCAACGCCATGGGCGCGGACGGGCGCGTTGTCCACGTCGCCTACGGCTGCGGCGCGCACTCGGATACCGAGGTTCCAGCCGGTAACGGGTCGCCGCTGTTCGAGGCGTATGACGACGCGGCCATAGAGGTGATCTCGCTCGAAACCGCCGACTCTCGCGTGGCCCCGCGGGACGCCGGCGAAGCGCCGGCAACCGAGGACATCGGTCCGCACGGTGCGGCCGCCGAGAATGTCGCGATGGCCGCCGACCAGGGAGTCGCCGAAGGCGCAGCCGTGGGCGAGGATGCCGCTGCGCCTGCTGGAGACGTCTCGACTGGCGAGGATGCCGCGGTCGTCGAGAATGCTGTGGACGTGCAGGCTCCTGCGGTTTCCGGGGAAGCTGCCATCGCGCCGGAGGACCGGTCCGAGACCACCGCCACGACCGGCGATCCCGCGTTCCGCGAGGACGCCGCACTCGGTGAGCGCGCCGCGGTGGTCGAGGAAGCCGCGGCGATCGGGCACGAAGAGGTCGCCGAGAACGCTGCGGTGGCCGAGAACCCAGTCGTCGCCCAAGACGCGGCCTTCGCCCAAGACGACGCTGCCGCGAACGCCGCCGTCGGCGAGCATTCCGGCATCGCGGAAGAACTCACGGCTGTCGAAGGTGAAAGCACCCCCGTCGAGGATTCGGGCGCGACCGCCCAACCCGCGGGCAGCACGGCGGCTACGCACCGCGATGTGGCCGAGTTCGTCGAGGTCAGCGCCGCCGAGGTCGGCGAAATCGACCCCGCGGCCGCGTTCACCGAATCGAGCATCCCGCCCGCCGTGCGTGCAGCGCCGAGCGCGGACGTTGCCGCCGAAGCACCGACCGGCCACGAGCCCGCCTCTGCCGACGCGGTTGCCGGGACGGTCGCGGATGAGCCGAATGTGGCGACGGACAACGCGGCCACCGGTCCGGCTCTCGGAACGGATGAAGCGGCGGACGCCGGTGAAAGCGGTTCGGATGCCGCACCGGTCGATACGGAAGACGCCGATGCCGCCCCGCGTCCCGCGGTGGCGACCGATCGCGCGGCCGGTGCGGCGGAGTCCGAGTCGGCCGAAGCGGGCACGACGGGATCGCGTTCACCCGAGGTAACGAGCGGTGATGCGTCGCCGGGTACTGACGATCCGAACGCCGTCGACGCACGCGCGACCGAACCGGACGCTGTCGAGTCGAGCGAAGCAGCCGGATCGAGTGACGCGACGACGGACGCCGCCGAGTCGACCCCGGTGCGATCCATCGCAGCCGATCCGGATGTGGCCGAGGCTTCCGACGCCGTGTCGCAGGCGCACGAGCCCGCCCCGTCGTCCCAGGCGGACACGCCTGGCGCACCGGAATCCACCGCTACGCCGGCCGCCGGTGACGCCGACGCGCGATCCGAGTCGGGTATCGCCGACGCTCCGGGTTCCGAGGCACGGCCGGAGTTCCAGTCATCGCCGCGGAACTGACCGACGCCGCCGACCCGTTCGGCACTTCGGCGCTGCGAGCGGCGGTGCTCGCCGCATGGCGTGATTCGCCGACGCGGTTGCGTGAGGACGCCGCTACCGAGAACGACCTGGTGCGCGCGGGCTACCGGGATCGCTTGCTGACCGAGTTGGCGCAGAATGCCGCCGACGCCGCGCGCAAGGCGGGCGTGGACGGCGCCGTCGTGGTCTGGCTGGACGGTCGTGACCTGCACATCGGGAATACCGGTGCGCCGCTGGACGTCTCCGGCGTGCACGCGCTCACCGCCTTGCGCGCGTCGGGGAAGTCCGACGGCGGGACCGTCGGTCGATTCGGTGTCGGTTTCACCGCGGTGCTCGCGGTGAGCGACGACATCGAGCTGCGGTCGGTCTCCGGGTCGCTGTGGTTCTCGCGTGCCGAGACCCGGAACGCTCTGCACCGCAACGAGATCCGTTTACCCGCCGTCGATGTCGGCGAATTCGCCCCACCGGTGCTGCGGTTGGCCTGGCCGATCGAGGCGCGACCGGCGGACGGTCTCGACACCGAGGTGGTGCTGCGGCTGCGCGCGGACGTGGACGCCGACGCACTGCTGGCCGCGATGCGCGCCGAAGCCGTCGATCTGCTGCTGGAACTGCCCGCCCTGCATCGCATTCGGATCGGCACGGCCGAATTCGTCAGCAGTGCCGAGGACATGGGCGACGGTATGCACGAGGTCTATGTCGACGGTCCCGGCAGCGAACAGCGCACCTGGTGGCAGTACCGCGCGCCGCGTGCCCGCTGGTTGCTGCCGGTGCGTGACGGCAGGCCGGTGGCCGCCGCCCCCGATGTGCTGCGGGCGCCGACCAGATCGGACGAGGAACTGTCCCTGCCCGCCTTGCTCATCGCCGACATCCCGATGCAGCCGGATCGGCGCAGATTGCTGCCCGGCGCGCGGCTCGCCGAACTGGCTCGCGGCTACGCGGATTTCGCTCGTGCGCTTTTGCCACGCGACCGGCTCGTGCTGGTACCCACGCCCGGGTTCGCTCGCAGCGAGGCCGATGGTCTGCTGCGCGAAGCGCTGCTGCGCGAATTGCAGACGCGTCCTTGGCTGCCCGTAGTCGCCACCCACCGGCACGCCTACCCGGAAGGCCTAGGCGACCCCGAGCCCTTGACCGCGGACCACCTCGGGGCGGGCTCTCCCGCCTTTCCCGGCGCGGACGACGAACCGCTGGGTCGGGAATCGGGCACCATCGCCGACATCGAAGCGCGGAATATCGCCGTCCCCACCCGCGCCTACGTCTTAGCCGGTCTGACCGCGGAATTGGCCGACCTGCTCGATGAAGTGGTCGGTCCCCTGGTGATCCCGGACCTCTCCGGGCGGTCGCACACCGAGGCCATGGGCGCGCTGGACGTGCACCGGCTCGGATTGGCTCGGCTGGCAGAGTTGTCCGGGGGCTTGGAGCGGCCGCCGCGTTGGTGGCGATCGTTCTACGCCGCGCTCGAACCGTTCGTGGTGGATCCGCTCGCGGCGGAGGAGTTGGGCGCGCTGGCGGTGCCGCTGGCCGACGGCAGACTCGTCACGGGGCCGCGCACCGTGGTGCTGGACGATCAGCTCGAGGTCGCGATCCCGCTGCACTGGGCCAGGCTCGCGCACCCGGAGGCCGCGCACCCCCTGCTGGCTCGGCTCGGCGCGCGGTCGGCCACCGCCGAGGATCTCCTGACCGACCCGGGCTTGCGCGCCGATCTGGAGGACCATCCGGGCGACCCCGACACCGCCGATGCCATCCTGCGTCTCGCCGCGCATGCCGACCGGGAGGCCCTGCCTTCCTGGCTGGGGCTGCTCGAATTGCCCGATACCGAAGGTGAATCGCGGCCCGCCGACGAACTGCTGCTGCCCGGCGCGCCGCTGCGCGAGCTCCTGGTGCCCGATGCGCCGTTCGGCACCGTCGACCCCGAACTGGTCGAACGCTACGGCGCGGACGCGCTGCGCGCCGTCGGCGTCGGCTGGGATTTCGGTCTGATCGTCGAAGCCGATCCGACCGGTCCGGACCACGATCTGGACGACGAGGAGCACTGGTGGTCCACGCTGCCCGACGATCCGCCCGAGCTGGTCGCCGTCCGTGACCTGGACCTGATCGATGACGCCGCCTGGCCGGAAGCGTTGCGGCAGTTGGCCGGGTCGCCGCGCACCCGCCGCCTGCTCACCGACGCCGACGGCTACACCGCGTGGTGGTTGCGCCGATACGCGCGGGTCGACGGCACTCCGCTGGGACTTCTGCGCCATCCCGCCGCCACCGACTTCGACGGGCTGTTACCGGCGTTCGCCGTCGCCGGTGTCGACCCGGACGCTTGTCGCGCGGTTCTCGCGGACCCCGCGACGATCACCGACGAGTTGGCCGCCGCTTTGTTGGAGGCGCTAGCCGACACGTCGAGAACTCCCTCGCCGGAGGTCGTCTCCCGCACTCATGCCCGCTTGGCCGCCGCTGTCGCCGCCGGCCTGCTCGACCTCGCCGACCTGCGGCCACCCGATCGCGTGCGCGCGCTCACCGGCGCCGTGGTCGATCCGGAAGACGCGTTCGTCCTCGATCGACCGTGGTTCGGCCTGGCGGTGCCGCCGGATCGATTGGTGGTCGGCGATGCCGGAACGGCCTCGTCTCTGGCGGCTCTGCTCGATCTGCGGCTGGTGTCCGAGGCCGTCACCGGCGAGGTGGTGAGCGTCGGCCGTCGCACGACCTGGGCAGCGGAGCCGCTGGGAGTCGTGCTGCGGCAGCTGTTCGCTTTGCCGCCGCAAGCGGGCGAGCTGGTCGTACACCACGACCTGGCGGTGCGGTTGAGCGGCGCGATCGAGGCCACGGTCGCGGTGCCCTGGTGGCAGACCGGCTCGGCCGTGCACGTCCGCGCGCCGCGGCCGGGTGGCTGAGCTCGGCTACTGCGCCGCGTACCCCGTGAGCATCTCGCTCAGCAGATCGAGCTGCCCGCGCACGCTCTCGCTGTCGTTGTCCACCAGCCAGCGCAGCACCACACCGTCGATGACGTTGAGCGTGAACCGGCTCAGTGTCTGCACCGGGACCGACCAGGTGTTGCCGGTCGCGTCGCGCGCGTGCTCCAGGATGTCGGCGACCGTGGAGTCGTTGAAGTTGTACTGCTCGCGCGCGATCGCGAGTTTCGCCGGGGTTTGTTCGCCCTCGCGCAACGCGTAAGTGGTCGTTTCGTAAGTGAGCAGCTGGCGTTCCGGAGTGGCTTCAATGTTCAGCCACATCAGTTCCAGACCCGCGCGGATCAATTTTTGAAGGGCTTCTTTTCCACTTCCGACGTCCTGCCAAACCGTTTCGTTCGCGTCGACGGAATCGCGCAATTCCATCGACAACGCTTTGACCAGCTCGGTCATCAGCGCGTCCTTGTTTTCGAAACAGTAATGCACCACACCGAGCGAGACGCCGGCCGCCTGAGCGACATCACGCGTGGTCACGCCCGCAACACCCTTTTTCTCGGCAAGGCCGATCGCGGCCTCGATAAGGTGGGCCCGTCGTTCTTCGACGCTCAATCGGGAGGACACCCAAGGGAGTTAAGCGCCCACGGCTCGTGCAGTCAATTCAAGGGTGGAAAAAATCTGGACTGGACGAGTGACCAGTTGTGTGGTTCGCTGCATCGGGACAGAAGGAGACGGGTATGCCGGTGTCACGCCGAACTGTTCTGACTCGGACGGCGATCGGGTCCGCCACGCTCGCGGCCGCGACGGTACCCGGGATGAGCGAAGCGCTCGGCGTTCCGGCGGCCGCCGCACCGGATTCCGGCGGTTACGAGATCGGTGTCGGACTCTCCGACATCACCGGCCCGGCCGCCGAATGCGGGATGATGGGCTATTCCCAGCTCGAGCAGCAGACCGCGGGCATCCACCTGCGCCCGCGGGCGCGGGCGTTCATCATCGGCGGCGCGGGGCGGCGGATCGTCTTCGTGGTCGCCGAGAACGGAATGATCTTCCAGTCCGTGCACCGCGGCGTGCTGACCGAACTGGCCCGGCGTTTCGGCGACCTGTACACCGAGCAGGACGTCCTGCTCACCTCGACCCATTCGCACGCGACCTGCGGCGGCTCCAGCAACGACTACGCCTACAACCTGTCCATCCTCGGTTTCCAGCAGCAGGTGTACGACGCCGAGGTGAACGGGATCGTCGAGGCGATCGCCGCCGCGCACGCCGATCTCGGCCCCGGCTCGCTGTCCCTCGGCCGGGCCGAGCTGCACAACGCGAGCGTGAATCGGTCGCGCGTGGCTTGGGAACTCAATCCGCCTGCGGACAAAGAGCATTTCCCGGATGCCATAGACCCCGCGGTGACCACTCTCGTCTTGCGCAAGGGCGGGCGAACGGCCGGGACCATCACCTGGTTCGCCACGCACAACACGTCCATGACCAACGCGAACCGGTTGATCAGCTCGGACAACAAGGGCTACGCCGCGTTCTCCGCCGAGCACATCGAGCACGGCGTGCGCTACCTGGACGGCAAGCCCGCGTTCGTCGCTGCCTTCGCGCAGACCAACGCCGGTGACATGTCCCCGAACCTGAACCTGCGCCAAGGCTCCGGTCCCACCGAGGACGAGTTCGAGAACACCCGCATCCTCGGCGAGCGGCAGTACGCGGCGTCGAAAGAAGCGGTGGCCGAGGCCCGGTCGATCTCCGGCCCGGTCGACGGGACGCTCTGCTACATCGACCTGGCGGACATCGCCGTGGACGGCCGCTTCACGCCGGACGGCATGCCGCGCCGCACCGCGCCGGCTGCGGCGGGGGTGTCGCTGATCGCGGGCAGCGTCGAGGACGGCCCGGGTCTGCCCGGCGGCCCGATCCCGGAGGGCGTGCGCAACCCGTTTCTCGAGGCGCTCGGCGATCCGGCCCAGCCCGCGCCGGCCTGGCTGGCGGACGCGCAGGCGCCGAAAGCGATCGCGGTGCCGCTGGGCCTGCTGCCTCCGGTGCCTTGGGTGCCGAATGTGGTGCCGATCCAGCTCGTTCGCATCGGCGAGCTCTATCTGGCCGCCGCGGGCGGCGAGTTCACCATCACGTCGGGCCTGCGCGTTCGCCGGGCTGTCGCCGCGGCGCTGAACGTTCCGCTGGAGCAGGTGCTCATGCAGGGATACGCGAACGCCTATCACGAATACGTCACCACGCCAGAGGAATACGACTCCCAGCAGTACGAGGGCGCTTCGACGTTGTTCGGCCGCTACACGCTGTGCGCCTATCAGCAGGAGTTCACCCGTCTGGCCACGGCATTCGCCGCCCGCGGCCCGGTGCCGCGCGGCCCGGCCCCGCGCGATGTGTCCCAGTTGCAACCGAACTTCCAGCCGGGCGCGGGTCCGGACGCGGCCGCGCCGGGTCGCTACTTCGGTGACGTGCTCGTGCAACCGCACCCGTCCTACGGTCCCGGAGACCAAGTGCTGGCCGAATTCGTCTCGGCCCACCCGAAACACGACAATCGGCGTAACGGGACGTTCCTGGAAGTGCAGCGCAGGAATGCGTCCGGCGAATGGGTGCGGGTGGCCAACGAGGGCGAGTGGGCGGTGAAATACCACTGGAGCAAGCGCGGGCTCGCCGAATCGGTTGCCCGGTTCACCTGGGACATTCCTTTCGACGCCGAGCCGGGACGCTATCGCTTCCAGCACTACGTCACCCGTCTGGATCCCGGCGGCGCGCTCTACCCGCTCACCGGCACGACCGACGAATTCGAGCTGGTCCGAAGGTAACCAGGTGGGCTACAAGCCCGTCTGCGCGCCCTTGTCCCCGCGCCGCGCGCCGCGGCGCTGAACCAGATAGATGACCAGTCCGATCAGTCCGACCACCAGGCCCATCAGGCAGACCGGACGGGCTGACGCCCACCGGTCGCCGCCTGCCCACACCACCACGGTGGCGATCAGCCACAGCGCGCTGCCGACCGCGAGCACGGGGCGCGGGTCGGTCAGGCGCGGCGGAAGCTGCGGGACTTTTTGTGTCACGGCTCGAGCCTAATCGGCCCGGCCGGGAGGAGTCCGCCGCCCGCGCGAAGACGAGGTGGCCGCACCATGGCGGGAAGCCGCGACCGGCCGCCCTCGGTCCCGTATCGTTTGCCACTGTGACAACGCCATCGGATGTCAGAGCCCTTGCTGGTGAGCTCTCGCTGGCGGTCGTTCGACTGACGCGACACCTGCGCGGCCGTCGTGCCGACTCGCAGATTTCGCTGACTCAACTCTCCGCGCTCGCCACGCTGGCGCGCGAGGGCGCGATGACTCCGGGGGCACTCGCCGCCAAGGAACGCGTCCAGCCCCCGTCGATGACCCGCGTCATCGCCTCGCTCACCGATCTCGATCTCGTCGAGCGCAATCCGCATCCGACCGATGGCCGTCAGATCATCGTCTCGCTGTCCCCGGCGGGGCGCGCGCTCATCGCCGACGAAGCCAGCGCCCGCGAGGCATGGATGACCGAGCAGCTGTCGACGCTCACCGAGGACCAACTCGTCGTGCTCACCCGCGCCGTGGCGATCATGAAGCAGATCGTCGCGGAATCCGAGTAGCGCCACGGCCGCAACGGAGTTCGTCGCATACGCCGCCGAAGGCTCGGATCAGCGCTTGGCCCGGATGATTCCGGCGCCCCACCAGAGCAGGCCGCCCGCGATGGTCAGGCACAGGACGAAGGCCGGATAGACCAGAACTCCGTAGTCGTCGGCCCATCGGGGCAGGCGCGTGAGCTGGGTGGCCGCGCCGATCAGCAGCAGCACTCCCAGAGTCACCGCGATCGGCGCGAGTGGCGCGGTGTCCGAGTCGGCCCGGCGGGCGGTTCGGTCGGTCATGGTGGAGCCCTCCCGTGCGGTCGGCTCGGCGCCCGCTCGGGACGCTGTGGCACTGGAAATAAATCAGTTACCTTCTAGCTAACCTTCGCACGGAGGTGTGATTTCGTTAACACACTGTGATGCGGATCACAGTGTCGTCGCGACATGGCGCAGCTGTTCTCCCGCGGCGTCGGGCTGTCGAAACCGCGGTGGACCGGGCGCTATTGCGCGCCGAACGGCCGATCGCTGTCCACGATCTCCCGCCCCAGGGGGAACAGCGAGATCGGTATGAACTTCAGGTTCGCCCAGCCGAACGGAATGCCGATGATCGAGAGGAACAGCGGAATGCTGGTGAGCAGATGCCCGAGCGCGAGCCACCACCCCGCGACGATGAACCAGATGATGTTGCCGATCAGCGAGCCCGCGCCCGCGCCGGGCTTCTCCACGGTGGTCCGGCCGAACGGCCACAGCACGTAGGCGGCGATCCGGAACGACGCGATGCCGAAGGGAATCGTGATGATCAGGATGAAGCAGATGATCCCCGCCGCGATGTAGCCGAGCGCCAGCCAGAATCCAGCGAAGACGAGCCACAGGATGTTGAGGATCAACTGAATCGGCTTCATGAGACCAGCATGCCAGTCCGCGGCCCGCCGCGCGTCGTCAGAAGAACCAACCGAGCATCGCGTCCCGCTCCGCGCGGAAGGCGTCGTCGAAGGCACGCAGCTGCGCGGCGTCTTTCGCCCGCAACCGGTTCGCCGCGGCGAACACTCGCGCGGGATACGCGCCGAGATACATGCTGCCGAGCACGTCGATGCCCAGTTCGATATCCGCCGCGCGATCGGTCGGCTCGCATTCGGCCGCTCCGTTCCGCACGCGCAGTGCGAACGTGCCGCCCGCGTTCCGGAAGGGATCGGCCACCTCGAGCGTCACGTCCAAGTCGCTCGCGTAAGCGCGTGCTGTCAGTGCCGCCGGGACGTCCATCAGGCGCAGCCACAGCCCGTCGTAGCGGGCGGTGGTGCGCACCAGGCGGGGATCGGTGAGCAGATAGGGCAGCGGGTCGTGGTCGGTGAGCACGGCATCCACCCGTCGCACCAGATCGAGTCCGAGCAGGGCCCGCCACAGGGCCGCGTGTGCCTCGGCCGTGACCGTCCGCATCTCGGCGACTTCCACCGTCCGTGCCCTGCCGTCCGAGTGGTACCGATACAGCGCGTAGCCGTCGGCGTGCAGGAGTCCGAACAGGGTGGTGCCGCCCTCCCGGTAGCGTTGCGGATCATCGAACACGATGTCCCAGGCCGCCGCAGGACGTACCTGTGCGCCGGGCACCAGCCTGCGCCACCGGTCGTAGATCGCCTCCGCCGCCGCGCGCAGCTCGCCCGGCGGGCGCAGCGTCACACCGCCGGGGTCGGGTGCCGAGCCGAGGAATTCGGCGAAGCGCCGCTCGATGCTCACCGCGTTCTCCCGTGTGGCGGGACCGTAACCGAACCGGCCGTAGATGCCGCCCTCGCTCGCGGTGAACATGGTCAGAGGCAAGCCGTCGGCCTCGACGCGCCGATGCTGTTCGGTGTACATGGCGCGGAGGATGCCGCGCCGCCGGTGCGTCGGTGCGACGCCGACGCCCGCGATGCCGCACACCCGCACGGTCCGCTCGCCGGGCACGGTCACCGTCATGGTAGTGGACTGCGTGTGCCCGACGACCTCTCCACCCTCGACCGCGACGATCGAGTTCTCCGGTGGGAACAGCAGCGGATTCGGGTCCACCTCGGCCGGATCGTAGCGGGTGCCGAACGAGGTCTCCACCAGTGTCCTGATCGCGGCCGCGTCGTCCGCGGTGGCCGACCGAATGGTGATTCCCGGCAGGGTCATGCCTCGACCATCCCACGTCCGCGTACCTGCCCGCACGGCATTTTCGCCGTCCGCGACCGCGCGGCGAACACCGATTCGGACCCGGCCGCGGCGGCCCGGCAGGATGGAGCGGTGGCCGAAGTGACCGACATCGATGACCCCGCCGACCCACGGGTCGACGACTTCCGCGATCTCAAGTCGGCCGATCGCAGGCCCGATCTACCCGGGCGCAAAGGACTGCTGATCGCCGAGGGCGTCGTGGTGGTCCAGCGCATGCTCGATTCGCGTTTCGCGCCGACCGCCCTGCTCGGAGTGGAGCGCAGGCGCGCCGAACTCGCCGACGACTTGGTGACCGTCGACGTGCCGTACTACCGCGCCACGGCCGAGGTGATGGCCGAGGTGGTCGGATTCCACCTCAACCGCGGCGTGCTGGCCGTCGCTCGCCGCCCCACCGATCTCGGCCTGGACGAGGTGATCGAGAAGGCGCGCACGGTCGCGGTGCTCGAAGGCGTCAACGACCACGAGAATCTCGGCGCCATGTTCCGCAACGCCGCCGGGCTCGGCGCCGACGCGATCCTGTTCGGCGACCGCTGCGCCGACCCGCTGTACCGCCGCGCCGTCCGGGTATCGATGGGACATGTGCTGCGCGTGCCGTTCGCGTCAGTGCCGAGTTGGCCGGATGGTCTGGATATACTGCGGCGCAAGGGATTCCAGATCATCGCCCTCACGCCCGACCCGGCTGCGGCGAATCTGGCCGCGGCGATGACGGGGGAGCGGGTGGCGTTGTTGCTCGGAGCCGAGGGACCGGGACTGACCGAGGAGGCCATGCGGGCCACCGACGTTCGCGCGCGTATCCCGATGACGCCGGGCACCGATTCGCTGAATGTGGCGACCGCGGCCGCGATGGCGTTCTACGAGCGGGTGCGGACGGCGTGACCGGACCGTACCGGCCGTATCCGTCCTACCAGGACCCGACGCCCTGGGGTGCGGGCCTGACCGTGGCGTTCCTGGTGGCGCTGTTGTCGGCGGTCGCGGTGTATGCCTTCGGGGCCGCGCTGGCCGAAGTGCATCCGTTACTCGCGGTGGCGGTGAATCTGGTCGCGGCAGGCGGCGCCGCGCCCACCGCATGGCGCTGGCGTTTCGCCCCGGTGACGCGGTGGGTGATCGGCGGCGGCGTGGCGGGCGTGCTGCTCGGATGGGTCGTGTTGCTGCTGGGTGGACTATTCGGTTGACGAGGCCGGACCCGCGGGGCGCGCGGCTAACCGACGGGGTCGTGTCCGCGCAGCCAGCCGAACAGGCCGCGCTTGCGCGAGGTCGTGTGCGCCCCGCCATCGCCTGAGCCGCGCAGCCCCGAGGTGGGCAGCTTGCCCTTCGGGTGCAGCGCGAACTTGCAGATAGGTATGTCCCCCGGGCCGAGCGCGCCGGATGCGGCGGCCCCGCGGTAGTGGAAGCCGAGCCATTCGTTGTTGGCCGCGTCGGCGAAGTCGGGCGGATCGAACGGCAGCGACTGGGGGTCGGGCAGCTCGCCCGCGCGCCAGCGCACCGGATGCTCGCCTGCCCAGTAGGACCGTTCCCATACCAGCGGAAGTCCCTCGTCCTCCAAGATGTATACCCGGGTCGAGCTGAACGACCTGCGGAACTCGCCGCGCTCCCAGTGAGCGAACGCCCCCCAGCCGTGCTCGACGTCGAACGACACCAGATAGGTGTGTTCCGAGGCCAGCGGGCGTACCAGCAACTCCGGGATCTCGGTCGGGTGGATGCGCGCGGCCTGGGCCGAGCACAGCACCGTCACGCCCGGAAAGCAGCCGATGCAGACCTCGTCGATCGCCGGGCCCGCGCAACCCGCCAGCGTGCCTGCCACGATCGGCTGCACGTCGCGGTCCTGGTGCAGTTGCTTCGCCAGTGCCAGTGCGGCTTGGGGGTCCGGGTTGTGGTTCGCGCGCAGTACCGCCAGGGGGTCCGGTGCGTCGACGTACCAGAGCGACCAAGCCTTGGACAGCATTCCGGCACCTCCCGATAGTCGCACGAATGGGCTCCGCGAACTTCGAGCAACGCGCAACGCGCCCGCTCGCCGCACTGCTGCGGTGACGTTGTTCCAGCGCTGAGGCCCGTTGTCGACCACACCGGAATTTACTCGCCTCGCCCCGGCGTCGGTGCGGCTTCGCACTGTGAACACCGGTTCGTGACCGCTGATTTCGCGCGCGCACCCGGAAGAGCGCTACCGCGCCCCGACCGGCACAACGAAGACCCGCGAGGGCGGGCCGCGGTCAGTGACCCGAGCTGCGTACCCCGAGCAGTACGTCCTCCCAGGACGGCATCGGGGCCTTGCCGCGCTTGCTGCGCGTCGGCTTCGCCGGAGCCTTGGCCGCGGGCTTCGCGGGCTCCTCGGGCGCGGGGGGCGTCGGCGCGGGGGTGTCCACGGTGGCGGCCGGTGGCGCGACGGCACCGGCGGTAGGCGTCGCGTTGGCGGCGGCCGCGGGAGGCGTGGCCGCGGCGGGCGCCGGGACGTTGCCCGGCGGGATCGCGGCGGCGCTGCCACCGGCCGCGACGGCCCGCTGTTCGTAGTACTCGTCCAGCGTCGGCTGGCTCTGTCGGCTCGCGGTGCGCGCGGGCGGTGCGGCCGGGGCGGGACGCGGTTCGGCCACCGGCTCCGGCTGCGGCGGCGCGGGCTCGGGTTCCGGAGGCACGATCGTGGCCAGTCCGCGCAGCGCGCGTCCGAAATCCGGATCGATCAAATCGGAGGCCGGGTCATCGAGCGGAGAAACCGAACCCCCGTGGGCGTCGGGCTGGTAGCGCCAGTGCGCGGCGATCTCGGATCGTCCGTTCTGCCACTGCAACTGGGCGACCCAGTAACCCTTCTCGTCCTTCCAGGCGTCCCACTCGGCGCCCTCGATGTTGTGCCCGCGCGCGGTGAACGCGGCGGTGACCACATCGATGAGGATGTCAACGGCGGGACCGTCGGGGCGGACCGGGTGGGCCTTCTGGGCGAGCTCGGCGGCGCGGGCTCGCTCCAGCAGCACCGGATAGGCGAATCGCTCGACGCGACTGGCCGGCATTCCGGATTCTTCGGTGACCTGTTCCACTGAGGCCCCTGCTCGAATACGGGCCTGGATATCGCGGGGACGCATAGTTGCTTCCATTTCGATCTCGATCTGGCCGAATCGGGCAAGGTCTCCGCGCGCGGCGGCTCGCAGTTTGTCGTCGGCGGGCAGCCGGAACTTCTGACCGGACTCGGTGTCGATACACACGATGTGCGTGGAGTCGGGCGTCACCCCGATCACTCGAAGTTCACGCACCGTTACCTCCTTATCGCGTCGACTCGCGACACCGCCCACTTTCCGAAACAGTAGTGCACATCTGAGATTCATGGGGCAGGACACGCGGCACGGAAATCTCCTCGGAGACGTCCGTGCCCCGCTAATCTGCTCTGTTCGTTCCGCTATGGCTAATTCTGCGGCGTGTCGATCCCGGGCGTGTTGCGCACTCCGGACCGAAATAGGCGGCGCTCAGCCGAGATTCTGCACGACCCAGTCGATGGCGCGGGTCAGCTGGCTGACGTCGTCCGGATCGATCGCCGGGAACATGCCGATACGCAGCTGGTTGCGGCCCAGTTTGCGGTAGGGCTCGGTGTCCACGATGCCGTTGGCGCGCAGAATCTTCGCGACCGCGGCCGCGTCGACCGAGTCGGCGAAGTCGATGGTGCCGACCACCTGCGAGCGGTGCGCCGGGTCCGTGACGTAGGGAGTGGCGTATTCGCTCGACTCCGCCCAGGAGTACAGGCGCGAGGAGGAGTCGAGCGTGCGCTTGACCGCCCAGTCCAGACCTCCGTTGTTGTTGAGCCACTCGATCTGGTCGGCGAACAGCAGCAGGGTGCCCAAGGCGGGGGTGTTGTAGGTCTGATCCTTGGTGCTGTTGTCGATCGCGATCGGCAGCGACAGGAAATCGGGCGTCCAGCGGCCCGACGCCTTGATCTCCTCGACCCGCGCCAGCGCGGCGGGGCTCATCAGCGCGACCCACAGGCCACCGTCGGAGGCGAAGCACTTCTGCGGTGCGAAGTAGTAGACATCGGCGTCGGTGATGGTCACCGGGAGGCCGCCCGCGCCGGAGGTGGCGTCGATGGCGATGAGCGCGTGGTCCGAGCCCGCGGGACGCCGCACCGGGATGGAGACGCCGGTGGAGGTCTCGTTGTGCGCCCAGCCGATCAGGTCCGCCGACGGGTCCGACACCGGCTCCGGCGCGCTGCCCGGCTCCGCCGAGACCACGATCGGGTCGCCGATGAACGGGTTGCCCTTGGTGACAGCGGCGAACTTCGAGCTGAACTCACCGTTTGTCAGGTGCAGCGAACGCTCCCGGACCAGGCCGAACGCCGCCGCGTCCCAGAAAGCGGTCGTGCCGCCGTTGCCGAGCACCACCTCGTAGCCGTCCGGCAGGCCGAACAGCTCGCGCAAGCCGGAGCGCACGCGCGCCACCACGTCCTTGACCGGCTTCTGCCGATGCGAGGTTCCGAACACCGAGGCGCCGACGTTCACCAGCGACTGCAGCTGCTCCGGGCGCACCTTGGAGGGGCCGCAGCCGAACCGTCCGTCGGCGGGCTTGAGGTCGTCGGGAATGGTCGGAAACGCAGAGGTCATGGCCAACAGGGTAGTCGGTGGTATCGCTGTGGCGACGCCCACACTCCGGCTAACGTAAGCGCCCATGAGCATGCCGTCAGCTAACTCGGGGTGGCGCCTGCGCCGGCGGGCGCGGAATCTCCGCCTGCGCGGCGCGACGGTCTCGGACGCGATGCGGCGGGAGTTGTTGATCCGCGGGGAAGCGGGAACCGCGACGATCCTCGGCGTGCGTCCGCGCCGCACCGAACCGGGACACGTGTTCTGGGTCCGCGTGCAGCTGGCCGGCGAGTTCCCCTACGAGAGCCGGGTGCGGCAGCGAATGCCGGACGCGGACCTGGAATGGATGCGGCCTGGTGACGTGGTGTGCTGCCGGGTGGACCCGCGCGACCGCGAACGCCTGGTCCTGTACGTGCCCGACCTCGAAGAAGCGGGCCGGGCGAGCATCGCGAAGATCCTCGCCGACGGCCGCCGCGCCGACGCCACCGTGCTCGCTGCCGCGCCGGTCGCGGCCGACTACTCCGGGCGTGACGATCCGGTGCTGCGGCTGGACCTCGAGCTGCGCGCCTGGGACGAACCCAAGCCGTGGCGGGTGCGGCTGGTCCAGCCGGTGCCGCTGCACGCCCTCCGGCTGGTCGACCTGGGCAGGCATCTGGAGGTCGCCTTCTTCGAAGTGGACCGCGGCGACACGGTCGCCGTCGACTGGGTCGCCTCGCTCGAGGAGTGAACTTCCGGCGAATACGGTCGCGCGGCTACAGGTGCACGAAGGTGAACCCCATGGCGCGAATCTTCGGCAGCGCCGCGATCATCCCCGCTCCGGTTCCGGAGTGCGGCCGATGCATATGGGCCAGTGAAATAGCGCCGGGCGCGGCGGCATTCATCGCCGATTGCACTCGGGTGGCCGACGCGGTCGCGCCGAAATCGGCGTTGATACTGAAACCGACCGGGGTTTCGCCCAATTCGTTGACGATGGACACCGCGACGTCGTCGTAATGCGCGGTGCCCGCGCGGAAGAATCGCGGCGGCTTGCCGGTGATCGTGGTGAGCAACTCGTGGTTGGCCCACACTTCGTCGGCCGCCTCCCGTGCCGAAGCGGTTCCCGCGATGCCATAGGCTTCCCGGCCGTTCACCGACAGCGGTTTGTGTGCCACACCGTGATTGGCCAGTTCGAAGAGCGGATTCGCCGCCAACTGCGCGGTCCGCGCGCGGTTGGCATCGATCCAGCGTTTGTTGAGGAACAACGTCGCCGGAATTCGCTCGCTGATCAGGAAGTTCACCAGCGACTCGTCGATGTCGTTGTTGCCGGTCCCGCCGCAGGCGTCGAAAGTGAGCGCCATCTGTTTGCCCGCGGCGGTGAAAGTACTTGTGATTCCCGCCAGCTCGACGCCCCATTGCTTCGGCGAGATCCCGGCGTGCCTGGCGGCGACGGCGACCGGTGTGCCCGCGTCCGAGGACGCGGAGACCGGAGCGGCCCGCGTCCCGGTGGTGGCGCCGGGGGCGACCGACGCGCGCGCCTGCGTGAGAGCCGTGTTCTGTGTGGTGCCGCACCCGGTGGCGGCGAATCCTGCGGCCAGAGCGGCGCCGACGCCGAGCATCCGCCGCCTCGATATTCCTTTGTCCAGCATCCCTCTAGTCCTCTAGCTTCCCCTCCCGGATGCTACGCGAGCCGGACACGACGGCGGGGCAACAGCTTCCGCCGTGACGTCCGGCTCGCGGTCGTGACGCTGTGGTCGCGTTACGTGTGCGCGATCGTGGCCCAGCCCTCGACGTCCTCGGGCCGACGAGGGGAGGGGCCGGTGTAGATGGCCGCCGGGCGGACCAACTTGCCCAGCTGCTTCTGCTCCAGGATGTGCGCGCACCAGCCCGCGGTGCGGCCGCAGGTGAACATGGCGGGCATCATGTGCGCGGGCACCTCGGCGAAGTCCAGGATCACCGCGGCCCAGAACTCCACGTTGGTCTCGATGGCGCGGTCCGGACGGCGTTCGCGCAGCTCAGCCAGGGCGGCCTGCTCCAGTGCGGCGGCGACTTCGTAGCGCGGCGCGGCCAGGCGCTTCGCGGTGGCGCGCAGCACGCGGGCGCGCGGGTCCTCGGCCCGGTAGACCCGGTGACCGAAGCCCATCAGCTTCTCCTTGCGGTCCAGGATGCCCTTGACCAGCGCACGCGCGTCGCCGGTGCGCTCGACCTCTTCGATCATCGGCAGCACGCGCGCGGGCGCGCCGCCGTGCAGCGGGCCGGACATGGCGCCGATCGCGCCGGACAGCGCCGCCGCGACGTCGGCCCCGGTAGAAGCGATCACCCGGGCGGTGAAGGTGGAGGCGTTCATGCCGTGCTCGGCGGCGGAGACCCAGTAGGCGTCGATGGCCTCGGTGTGGCGCGGGTCCGGGTCACCCTTCCAGCGGGTCATGAAGCGCTCGGTGACCGTGGTGCACTCGTCGATCTTCTTCTGCGGGACCGCGGGCTGGTAGATGCCGCGCGCCGACTGCGCGACGTAGGACAGGGCCATCACCGAGGCGCGCGCCAGATTCTCGCGAGCGGTCTCGTCGTCGATGTCCAGCAGCGGCTGGTAGCCCCAGATCGGCGCGAGCATGGCCAGCCCGGCCTGCACGTCGACGCGCACGTCACCGGTGTGCACCGGGAGCGGGAACGGCTCGGCGGGCGGTAGACCGCGCCCGAACGATCCGTCGACAAGTAGCGCCCACACGTCACCGAAGGTCACCCGGCTCCCGACCAGGTTCTCGATGTCGACTCCGCGGTAGCGCAGCGCGCCGCCGTCCTTGTCCGGTTCGGCGATGTCGGTGGTGAAAGCCACCACGCCCTCGAGGCCACTGACGAAATCGCTGGGAACGGTGGCCTGCCCACCGGAAACCGCGGGGCTGGTAGTCATGTCGCGACTCTCCTTGCACTTGGGTCGCATGTTCTCGTCGATGGGAAGGTGTCGGATTTGACGAGCACATGCCGATCATCAAAACCTTAGCTCCCCGCTACCGAGGAGTAACGTCTGCCCCATGCGTGACCTGGACAATTCATCGGATCTCGCGGCCATGCGGGTCGACTACGGCGGCCTTCCGCACGGCGGCAACGAGGACGTCGACTTGGACGAGACCTGGCTCGCCGGCGGCTGGGAGCCGCTGCTGCGACATTGGATCGAACAGGCCACCGCGGTCGGCATCGCCGAACCCAACGCGATGGTGCTGGCCACGGTGTCGCTGGTGGACGGCACGCCGCGGCCGGTCGCGCGGACGGTGCTGTGCAAAGGGCTCTCCCCGGAGGGTGTGATCTTCTACACGAACTACGACTCGGCCAAGGGCGCTCAGTTGACCGCCCTCCCGTATGCCGCGGTCACCTTCGTCTGGCCCGCGCTGGGCAGGCAGGTGCACCTGCGCGGCGCGGTCGAGCGGGTTTCCGCCGAGACGACGGTGGCCTACTGGCGTTCCCGGCCGCGGGACTCGCAGCTGGGCGCCTGGGCTTCGCGCCAGTCCCAGCCGATCGGCTCCCGGGCCGAACTGGATCGCACGCTGGCCGAGACGACCGCGCGATTCGCCGATACCGATGAGATCCCGGTGCCGCCGCACTGGGGCGGTTTCCTGGTCCGTCCCGACGAGGTCGAGTTCTGGCAGGGACGGCGCGGCCGGTTGCACAACCGCATCCGGGTGCGGATCCAGGACGCGGGGACCACGGTCGAGCGCTTGCAGCCCTGACGTATTCCCAGCGCCGGCGTGAGAATTCTCGCGTCGATCGGGAGGGGAGGACTGATTACGCTGCGGCGGTGAAACTGCTCGCCGACACCACTCCGCTGCGCAATCCGGACTTCCGACGCCTCTGGAGCTCGGGCATCGTCACCATGATCGGCGCGCAGTTGTCCGTGGTCGCGGTTCCGCAGCAGATCTTCCAGATCACCGGCAGTTCCGGTTACGTCGGCTTGGCCGGTCTGTTCGGCTTGGTGCCACTGATCGTGTTCGGCCTGTGGGGCGGCGCGCTCGCCGACGTGCTGGATCGGCGCAGGCTCCTGCTGATCACCAACTCGGGCACCGGCCTCACCGCCCTGGCCTTCTGGTTGCAAGCGGTGGCCGGGGCGGACAACGTGTGGCTCGTGCTCGGCCTGTTCGCCGTGCAGCAGGCGTTCTTCGCGGTGAACCAACCCACCCGCAGCGCAACCATCCCCCGCCTGTTGCCGGAAGGCCAACTGGCCGCCGCGAATTCGCTGAACATGACGGTGATGCAATTCGGCGCCATCGCGGGCCCGGTGCTGGCCGGGGTGCTCATTCCCGTCGTCGGGCTCGCCACGCTCTACCTGATCGATGCGGTCGCGCTGCTGGCCACGTTGTGGGCGGTCTGGCGGCTGCCCGAGTTGCCGCCGACCGGAACGGTGCGCCGCGCCGGATTCCGCACCGTGCTGGACGGTTTCGGTTACCTCGCCACGCAACGGGTGCTGCTGGCGTCGTTCGCGGTGGACGTGATCGCCATGGTGTTCGGCATGCCGCGCGCGCTGTTCCCGCAGATCGCGCACGAGACCTTCGGCGACCCGGCGACCGGTGGCGTCGCGCTGGGCCTGCTGTTCGCCTCGATGTCGGCGGGCGCGGTGCTCGGCGGCGTGTTCTCCGGGTGGATTCCGCGCATCCGCAGGCAGGGCTTCGCGGTGCTGGTCTGCATCGCGCTGTGGGGGCTGGCCATGATCGGCTTCGGCCTCGCCGTCGGGCTCACCGGCCACGGTCTCGGTCTCGGCGCCGGGCTGTGGATTGCCTTGGTGTGCTCGGCCTTCGGCGGCGCGGTGGACATGGTCTCGGCCGCGCTGCGGGTCACGATGCTGCAGACGGTGGCCACCGACGAGCTGCGCGGGCGGCTGCAAGGGGTGTTCACCGTGGTGGTCGCGGGCGGCCCCCGCATCGGTGATGTTGCCCACGGTTTCGCGGCAGCGAGCCTGGGTACCGCTGTAGCCGCGGCGGGCGGCGGTGCGCTCGTGGTGGTGGGTGTGCTGATCGCGGCGGTCGCGTTTCCGGCCTTCACGCGTTACCGTGTCGGTCGCGCTCATGCCGAAATCGCCGTGTGACGTGCAGTGCTAACCCTTGGCGACCGCGTTTCGCGGTAGCCACCGGACCTCACCGCGCCGGGACGTGTTTGTGAGCCGCCGCAGGACTACCCTCCGGTATTGTCCGCGTCGGCCAACGGCTAGCGTTGACGCAAGCGCATCGTGCGCCACCGCGCCGGTGCCTGTGGTTCTAGCCTGAGAGGGATCCTTCCGTGCCCGCTGAGAACATCATCAACGTCGACGACGACGCCAAGCCGGTCCTTTCCTACCCCGGCGGCGAGTTCCCGATGACGGTCACCAGGGCCGCCGAGGGCAACGACGGGATCGAGCTGGGAAAGCTGCTGGCCAGCACCGGGTATGTGACGTACGACCCGGGCTTCATGAACACCGCCCCGACCAAGTCGGCGATCACCTACATCGACGGTGAGGCGGGCATCCTGCGCTACCGCGGCTACCCGATCGACCAGCTCGCGGCGGCCTCGACCTTCATCGAGGTCAGCTACCTGCTGATCTACGGCGAGCTGCCCACGCAGGCCCAGCTCGAGGACTTCACCGACCGCATCCGCAGGCATACCCTGCTGCACGAGGACCTGAAGCGGTTCTTCGACGGCTTCCCGCGCAACGCGCACCCCATGCCGGTGCTGTCCTCCGCGGTGAACGCCCTGTCGGCCTACTACCAGGATTCGCTGGACCCGCGCGACCCCGAACAGGTCGAGCTGTCCACCATCCGGCTGCTGGCCAAGCTGCCCACCATCGCGGCCTACTCGTACAAGAAGTCGGTCGGCCAGCCCTTCCTCTACCCGGACAACTCGCTGAGCCTGGTGGAGAACTTCCTGCGGATGACCTTCGGCTTCCCAGCCGAGCCCTACGAGGTGGACCCCGAGGTCGCCGCGGCGCTGGACATGCTGCTCATCCTGCACGCCGACCACGAGCAGAACTGCTCCACCTCGACCGTGCGCCTGGTCGGCTCGTCCGACGCCAACCTGTTCACCTCGGTGTCCGGCGGCATCAACGCGCTGTGGGGCCCGCTGCACGGCGGCGCGAACCAGGCCGTGCTGGAGATGCTCGACGGCATCAAGGCCAGCGGCAGCGACGTCAAGGAGTTCATCCGCAAGGTCAAGAACAAGGAAGACGGGGTCAAGCTCATGGGCTTCGGTCACCGCGTCTACCGCAACTACGACCCGCGCGCCTCGATCGCCAAGAAGCACGCCGACGCCATCCTGAGCAAGCTCGGCGGCCACGACGAGCTGTTCGACATCGCCCAGGCCCTGGAAGAAGCCGCGCTCACCGACGACTACTTCATCGAGCGCCGCCTGTACCCGAACGTCGACTTCTACACCGGCGTCATCTACAAGGCGATGGGCTTCCCGACCCGCATGTTCACCGTGCTGTTCGCGATGGGCCGGCTCCCCGGCTGGATCGCGCACTGGCGCGAAATGCACAGCGAGCCGCTGAAGATCGGCCGTCCCCGGCAGATCTACACCGGCTACGGCGCTCGCGATTACCGCGAGATCAACAATCGTTGACGAAATCCATCCATCATCTATCGAAGGGGATAGCCGAATGACCAAACCGGAGATCGAGTTCCAGGCAGGGCCCGCGCCCACCGAGCTGGTGATCAAGGACATCATCGAGGGCGAGGGCAAAGAAGCCGTGCCCGGCGGCACCGTGGAAGTGCACTACGTGGGCGTCGAATTCGAATCCGGCGAAGAGTTCGACTCGTCGTGGAACCGCGGCGAGTCCATCACCTTCCCGCTGCGCGGCCTGATCCAGGGCTGGCAGGACGGCATCCCCGGCATGAAGGTCGGCGGTCGTCGTCAGCTGACCATCCCGCCGGAGCTGGCCTACGGCGGGGCGGGCGGCGGTCACCCCCTGTCCGGCAAGACGCTGGTCTTCGTGATCGACCTGCTGAACGCCAACTAGTTCGGCGGCGCCTGCGGCGCCGCGTGTTCACGGCCCTCTTATGGCTCGCGTATGGCCCGTCTTCTGTAGAAGAAGACGGGCCATCGTCGTATCTACTTCCTGATGATCTCCACCGGGTCGGTCAGGGCCGCTGCCAGCGCTGCTTGCTGGGTGCCGCTGCGTCGCGGCAGCGCGGCCACCGCCTTGTCGGTTTGCGTGCTCAGGTTGTGCACGATGTTCTGTAGCCGGCTCACGCCGCCGGTGAGCTGGCCGATGGCGCCGACCAGTTGGGCGCCGCCCTGTTCGGCGAGCTGCGGTAGACCCTCAGCGAGTTTCGCGCCTTCGGACAGTTGCGTGCTCGCGCTGGTCAGGCGGTCGACGACGGTGCGGAGCAGGGTGCCGAGATCGGTGTCGGGGTCGACCGCGCTCCCGACCAGCGAGCCGAGGCCGGTCAGCTGGGATCCCGCCTGCGCGGACACGCCGCGCAGCGCTTCCAGCTTCCCGATGATGTCGGCGAGTGCCGGGTCGTTCGCGAACGGCAGCGCGCGCAGCAGCGGCAGGATCTGGTCGAGTCCGCCGCTCACCGTGTTCGCGGTGCGTTCCACCTGCGCGATCGTGATGCCGGTCGAATCGAGGGCCGCGGCGAGTCGGCCCGATTGCGCTGCGGCGCCGTCGACGGTGGAGTTCAGCAACGCGATGGCCGAAGTGAGTTGCGCCGATCCGGATTTCGCGAACTCCAGGAAGCCGAGCAACTGATCGGCGCCGGAGCTGAACTGGTCGGCTCCCGCGGCGGCCGCCTCGACGCCCGCGTTGAGCAGCTGGGCACTGAACTGCACCTGCGACATCTGCGACCTGGCCTGCGCGACAGCGGTGAGCGCGGCGTCGACGCCTGCCGCGCCGATCCGGTGCGTCACCGCGGTCACCGCGCCGTGCACCAATTCGGCGTCGGCGTGTTCGTTGGTGTCCACGGTGACTTTGGCCCGCTTCGGTTCGGGCCCGGCCAAAGTGCCCATAGACGCCGTGAGGTCGGCGGGCAGCGTGATCACCGCGGCGTAGTCGTCGGTGCTCGCCGCACCCGCCGCCGCGGCGGTCCATTCGTAGCCGCCCGCGTCCTGCAACGCCGTGACCACTCGCGCTCCGGTCGGCCCGGTATCGGCATTGACCAGCGCGATCCCCGTCGGCCCCCGATCCGTCCCGGTCCATGCGGTGAGCCCGGCGCCGAGCGCTCCAGCTGCGACGAGGGCGACGACGAGAAGGCCACAGCGGGCGCGTTTTCCGATCACGCCGCAGACCATAAACGCGGGTTATGGCGCGCCCCTTGGCGTTTCTCTGAGAGTTGTCTAAGTTGCCGACCGCTCTGGTAAGTCCAGGACCAAGCGGATGCCGCCGAGGGTGCCCGCGTCGAAATATGCCCGGCCGCCGTGGAGTTGGGCCTGCTGAGCGACCAGAGCGAGACCGAGCCCGGAGCCGCCCTTGCTCGCCTGGCTGCCGCGGAAGAAGCGGTCGAAGACGGCCTCGCGCTCCTGCGGCGGGATGCCGCGGCCGTTGTCATCGATCGAGATGACGATGTGGCCGTCGGGCGCACGGTGCGCCGAGACCAGGGCCTCGGTCGCTCCGCCGTGTTTGACCGAGTTGGCCAGCGCGTTGTCCACCGCCAACCGCAGCCCGGCGGGCAGGCCGCGGGTGACCAGCTCGGCGTCGGAATCGATGCGCACGACCAGGCCGGGGAAGTGCCGCATGGCGTCGTGCGCGGCTTGGTCGCACAGGTCGCCGACGTCGGTGGCGACGTGGTCGCGCTCATTGGTCAGGTCGCCGGTGGCCAGCCGCTCCAGCGCCGCGAGCGTGCTCTCCACCCGGCCCTGGCTGCGTTGCAGGTCGCTCAGGATCTCCGACCGCTGCGACTCGTCCAGGTCGAGTGTGCGCAGTACCTCGAGATCGGTGCGCATCGCGGTCAGCGGGGTGCGCAGTTCGTGGGCGGACACGGCGGCGAAGTCGCGGGCGGTCTCCAGTGCGGCGGCGGTCTGCGCCTGCGCCTGGTCCACCCGCTGCAACATGGTGTTCACCGCGTCGGCCAATTGCTCCGCCTCGTGCACGCCCGCGCCCTCCACCGGCGCCTGCGGATTGCTCGGATCGGGAAACGCGCTGCGTGCGCCCACCTGCCGGGTGAGCCGGACGATCGGGCGCACCGCGGCGCCCGCGAGCAACCAGCCGAGCCCGGCGGCGGCGGCGATGGCCAGCAGCGCGCCGCCGAGCACCCATCGTTGCTGCTCGGCGGTGGCTTCGGCCGCGTCCGCGGCGGGTATGCCGAGTGCCACCACGCGGCCCGCGGGCTGCTTCTCGGTGGTGGTCAGGATCCGGTAGGGGGTGCCGCCCACCGTCGCGGTGCGGGAGCCGGTCGGCAACTCGGGTAGTTCGGTGGGCGTGCTCGCGACCACCTCGCCGTTGTCCCGGACGGTCACCGCCACGTTGTTGTTCAAGCCGGTCAGGCTGATGAACCGGACGGCGATCTGCGGCTCGATCAGCACGATTCGCGCCGCGACGTCGAGTTGCTGGTCGGATTGCCGCACGTTGTTGCGCTCGATGGCGCGGATGCTGATCAGGCTGATCAGCGTCACGATGATGATCGCGCCCGCGGCTGCCGCGCCCGCGACGCGGGTGCGCAGCGAAAACGATCGGCGCCGACGGGTTTTCGGCGGTGCGGCGGCGGGCACCGTCATTTCGGCGCTCGCAGCACGAACCCGACGCCGCGGATCGTGTGCAGCAGCCGGGGAGTGCCGTCCACCTCGAGCTTGCGGCGCAGATAGCCGACGAAGACGTCCACCACATTGGTGTCGGCGGCGAAGTCGTAGCCCCACACCAGTTCCAGCAGACGTTCCCGGCTCAGCACCACTCCGACGTTCCTGGCCAGCGTCGACAGCAGTTCGAATTCCCGCTTGGTGAGTTCGATCTCGCGGCCGTGCAGCAGCGCGCGGTAGCCGGCGACGTCCACCTCGAGCGGGCCGACGGTGACCGCTCCCGGGGTCGCGGGGGCCGGCACGTCCGACCGCCTGCGCAGCAGCGCCCTGATCCGGACCACCAGTTCCTTCAGCACGAATGGTTTGACCAGGTAGTCGTCGGCGCCGGACTCCAGCCCAGCGATGCGGTCGTCCACCGACGCGCGGGCGCTGAGCACACAGATCGGCACCTCGTTGCCCATCGCGCGCAAGGCGGTCACCACGCCCGCGCCGTCGAGCACCGGCATGTTCATATCCAGCACGATGGCGTCGGGCGCGTTCTCGTTCACACTGCGCAACGCCTGTGCGCCGTCCCTGGCCACCAGGACTCGGAAGCCGGACAAACGCAGCCCGCGCTCGACCGAGGCGAGCACGTCCTCGTCGTCGTCGACGACGAGAACCGTCGGGTTCGAGGTCGAGGTCACGTCGTCCATTCTGCTCCCCGCCTCCGTGAATCTTCGGTCGTGCGAGTCGGCGCGCGGACTCGCGTTCGGAACCCGGGGATGACCCGCCGGAATACGGAAATGCCCGGCGAGTCACCCGTGTTTCCGCGGGATCAGTAGTTGTGGCAGGTCTCCGCCACGACGCGGATGGTGTCGCGCAACTGCGCGGTCCGCGGGTCGTTCTCCGCCTGGCGCGCCGCGTCCGGGTTCTCGTCGATGGCCCGCCGCAATTCGGCCCTGCGCTGCTCGACCGGCTGGTCGAACTTGCGCTGCAACTCGGCCTTCTGGTTCGGATTCGCGTCGAGCATTGCGGCCAGCTGCGGCGCCTTGTCGTGCAGGGCCGCGTCGACCTGGGCGAACGAGCAGTCCGAGGTCAGCAGGGGCTCGGCGTATTCCATCGGGCCCGCGGCGGCGACAGCGGGGCTCAGTAGCAACGTGACCGTGGCGATTCCACCTGCTGCCGCGGCGGCGACGGCGGGGCGGCCTACGGAACGTTTCATATCTCTGCCTCCAGATCATCGAGGGGTTTCGGGCGGTCTCGAGGCTATTTCGAACTGCTGGCACCGACATGAACATCCTCTGAGGAAACTCTGAGGACGTTAACGGCGGTGCGCAAACTCAGGACGGCGCAACCGGATCCACGTCCGGCGCCACCACGTCGTCGGTGTTCTCGGTGACGTGCGCCGCGTCCCGCCATTCGGGACGCGCCGTGCGGATCTGCTGCTCCAGCGCCACCAGCACCGCCGGATCCTCGATGGTGGAGGGCACCTCGAAAGTCTCGCCGGAGGTGATCTGCCGGATGGTCTTGCGCAAGATCTTGCCGGACCTGGTCTTGGGCAGCGCGGTCACGACGATGGCGTCGTGCAGCGTGGCGATCGCGCCGACGTGGGTGCGCACCCGCTCGATCAGTTCGTCGCGCAGCCGGTCGGGATCGATGTCGACGCCGGACTTGAGCACCACGTACGCCAGCGGCCGGTGCCCCTTGAGTTCGTCGGGCAGCCCGATGACGGCGCATTCGGCGACGGCCTCGTGCCCCGCTATGGCCGCCTCGATGCTGCCCGCCGAAAGCCGGTGCCCGGCCATGTTGATCACGTCGTCGCTGCGGCCGAGGACGTACAGGTAGCCGTCCTCGTCGAAGTAGCCGGAGTCGCCGGTGAGGTAGTGGCCGGGATACGCGGAGAGATAGGAGCGCTCGTACCGGGCCTCGTCCCGCCAGAGGCCGGTCAGCGTGCCGGGCGGCAGCGGCAGACCGATGACGATGTTGCCCTCGGTGTTCGGCGCCACCGCGTTGCCGGAGGAGTCGAGTACGCGTAGTCGATAGCCGGGCACCGGTACCGAGGCCGAGCCCGGTTTGATCGGCAGCTGCTGCAGGCCGAGCGGGTTCGCGCAGACCGGCCAGCCGGTCTCGGTCTGCCACCAGTGATCCACGACCGGGCAGTCCGAACGGCCCGCGAGCAGGGTTTCGTCGGCCCAGGCGTAGGTGGCCGGGTCCAGGCGTTCGCCCGCGCAGAACAGCGCGCGCAGGGAGGTCAGGTCGTGGCGGTGGGCCAGCTCGGCCTCGGGGTCGGCCTTGCGGATGGCGCGTAGCGCGGTCGGGGCGGTGAACAGCACGTCGACCTTGTGCTTGTCCACCACCTGCCAGTACGCGCCCGCGTCCGGGGTGCCGACCGGCTTGCCTTCGTACAGCAGCGTGGTGGCTCCGACCAACAGCGGCGCGTAGACGATGTAGGAGTGCCCGACCACCCAGCCCACGTCGGAGGCGGCCCACATCACCTGGCCCGCGTCGACGTCGTAGATGTTGCGCATCGACCAGGCCAGGGCGACCGCGTGCCCGCCGTTGTCGCGGACCACGCCCTTCGGCTTCCCCGTGGTGCCGGAGGTGTAGAGGATGTAGAGCGGATCGGCCGCGGCGACCGACACCGGGTCGGCCCGCGGCGCGTCGCGGACGGCGTCGTCCCAGTCGAGCCACTGCGCGGCCACGGTCTCCGCCGAACTCGGCAGGTACTCGGTGGCGGGCTGCGGCGCGGGAAAGTGGATCGTGTCGAACTGCGGCCGCTGTTTGACGATCACCGTGCGCGGCGCGGTCGTCTCGGCGAGATCGAGCGCTCGCAGCACGATGGGCGGGTATTCGATCTGCTTGCCCGGTTCCAGGCCGCCGGACGCTGTGATGATCAGCACCGGCTCGGCGTCATCGATGCGCGCGGCCAGCTCCGGGGCAGCGAAGCCGCCGAACACCACCGAGTGCACCGCGCCGATGCGGGCGCAGGCCAGCATCGCGATCACCGCTTCGGGGATCATCGGCAGGTAGATCACCACGCGATCGCCCGCGGCGACGCCCAGCCGCGCCATCGCCCCCGCGAACCGTGACACCTCGTCGAGTAGCTCGGCGTAGGTGTAGACAACGGTGGCGTCCGTCATAGCCGACTCATATATCAGTGCGGGCTGATCGGCGCGGCTCGGCGAGTCGGGGCTGGTGGGGTGGACGTGGCGGTCGAGCGCGTTGAAGGAGGTGTTGAGCCGGGCGCCGGAGAACCACCTGGCTACCGGGCGGGCGCCGCTGTCGACGATCTGCGTCGGCGGCACGTCCCAGTCGATGGCTTCGGCCGCGCCGGCCCAGAACTCGGCGGGATCCACCAAGCTGGTCTGGTAGGCCGGTCGGTACTCGTGCCGCACGTTCAACCCCGTGACTCCCTAGCCTCGCCTCTATGCCCGCCTCGATAGATCCGGTTGATTGTGGCAGACTTCACGCGACGCCCGGGTGGGTGCCGCTACCTTTGGTTTTGCCTGGAACTGGCAGGTCAATGATCGCGACATCACGCCCCGTCACCCAAGAAGTTATTGATCCGTTAGAATCTGATGTCACTTATTTGGGCCGTCGTAGACGCAATTTCTCGGCCAGCCGCAGCTCTCGGCCAGCTCCACCTGTCGAGCCAAGCACGCGATTGTGGAGGTTCGGTTGATGGCGCGTGGTAGAGGCCAGTTTGGAAAGTGAGTGGGAGATGCGTGACGCCGCTAGCTCCGGCAGTAGCCGCTGGGCGCTGGGCAACTGGGATCTGCGCTGGAAGGTGACGGCGGTGCTCGCCGTGCCTCTGGCGGTCGCGGTCGGCCTCGGCGTATCCAGGATCTCGTCGGAGTTCGCGGACTCGAACCGGCTCGCCGACATCTCGGAGAACGTCGCCGCCATCCCATCGGTCACCGCGCTCAGCGCGCAGACCGCCACCACCGCGGGCTCGCAGATGATCTCGCTGGGTTCCAACCAGTCCGTGGTGACCGACCAGAACCTCGCGGATCTGGACAAGGCGATCGCCAACGCCGAGAAGGCGGTCACCAAGCTCGACGGAGTGCCCGGCGCGCGCGCGGCCATCGACAGCATGCTCACCCAGGCCAAGGGCGTGCGCGCCCAGGGCAAGTCGGTCTCCACCGGCCCGCCGTCGGACACCCTGGCGCTGATCGACCGCGTCCGCAGCGACAGCGTCCGTATCGTCGAGACGACGGTCGGCCAGGTCAGCGACACCGCGGTGGACGCGGCCAAACTGCGGCTGGTCGACTCGCTCAACACCCGTGCCACCCTGGTCAGCGAGCTCGCCGCCTTCCCCGAGGTGCTGCGCGCGCAGCAGTCCGGCGTCCAGAACTTCCTCATCGCCTCCAACACCGAGCGGGCGCTGCTCAACGTGCTCGCACACCGCTTCGCCGACGGCGACACCTCGATCGCCGACCTGCGCGCCGGCATCGACACCAGGATCGCGCTGTTGACCAGCCCGCAGACGCAGGCGGGCCAGCTTCCGGTCGGTGACCTGAAGAAGTCGCTGACCGACAGCCTCGCGGTCTACGAGCACGTCGTCGGCAAGGCGACCAAGGACATCGACTCCGCGATGCAGTCGCTGGTGACCACCGCCCAGCGGGACGCGTGGACCTACACCGCGGTCGTCATCGCGACCATCCTCGCCGCGCTGCTGCTCGCGGTCTTCGTGGCCCGCTCGATGATCGTCCCGCTGCACCGGCTGCGGTTGGCCGCGCTGCGCGTGGCCGAGAGCGACCTGCCGCACGAGGTCGCCCAGCTCCGCACCGGCGCCTCGCCGGAAGAGGTGCCGCTGGAGCCGATGCCGGTGCGTAGCACCGAGGAGATCGGTCAGCTCGCGCGCGCGGTCGACGACATCCACGGCCAGGCGCTGCGCCTGGCGAGTGACCAGGCGAAGATGCGTTCGCAGGTCAACGACATGTTCGAGACCTTGGCGCGGCGGTCGAAGTCGCTCGTCGACCATCAGCTCACGCTCATCGAGGCGATGGAGTACGACGAGAAGGACCCGCGCCTGCTGGAGAACTTGTTCCGGCTGGACCATCTCGCCGCCCGTATGCGCCGTAACGGCGACAACCTGCTGATTCTCGCGGGCACCAGGCAGCGCCGCGCCAAGTCCGCCCCGGTCGAGATCGCCGACGTGCTGCGCGCCGCGATCTCCGAGGTGGAGGACTACGAGCGCGTGAAGCTCGGCGCCACGCCGCGCGGTTCGCTGAAGGAACCCGCCGCCTCCGACCTCGCGCATCTGTTCGCCGAGCTGCTCGACAACGCGCTGCGCGCCTCGCCGCCGGAGACCGACGTCAAGTTCACGTTCGCGCAGGCGCACGATCAGGGACTGCTCATCGAGGTGGCCGACCGCGGCATCGGTATGCCGCCCGCCGAGATGGCCGATATCAACCGCCGTCTGGAGCAGACCGCCGAGCCGGGGCCGGACACGGCCCGGCACATGGGTCTGTTCGTGGTCGGCAGGCTCGCCGAGCGGCACGGTCTCACCGTGCGGCTGCGGCCGACCTTCGACACCGCGCGCGATCCGGGCGTGACGGTGACCGTGCATGTGCCCGTCGGACTCATCGTCGCGGGCAAACCGAGCGCGGGGCAGCCCGTCACCCCGCAGCCTTCGCCGCAGGCCGCCGCTCCGCAGCGTCCGTCGGCGCCTTCGTCCATGCAGATGCGGGCCGTCCAGCGGACTCCTGGGGGCAATGTCATGGTCACCGTCGATCCCGGGGTGAGCGGCCCGATTCCGGCCGTGAGCGCCAAGCCCACCGTTTCGTCCAGCGGACCGATCCCCACCGGACCGGGTGGACTGCCGCAGCGGCAGCCGGGTTCGGCGATGACGTCGTCCGGTATGCGCTCGGAGAACCAGGAGTCGGCTACGAGTCTGCGGCCCGCGCCGGGGCAGCCCGCGCCGAGTGGTCCGCAGCGTGGCAAACTCGCCGCGGCCAGCCTGCCCAAGCGCAACCTCAGCCCCGGCGGTCCGCCGCCGCGCCAGCCCGGTGGGCCCGCCGCCGAGTTGTCCGGTACCGGCCTGCCGTCGCGTGAGCCGAACTCGGGCGAGCTACCGGTGCGTCAGCCGGGCGCCAACGGCGTGCCGCAGCCGAGCGCCGGTCTGCCGCAGCGCCAGCCGGGCGCCAACGGCGTGCCGCCGCGAGACGCTTCGAAGGGCATGCCGCAGCGGGAATCCGGTCTGGGCGGCCTACCCCAGCGTGAGTCCGCCTCCGGCGGTCTGCCGCAGCGGGAGTCGGCCGCGGGTGGTTTGTCACAGCGCGACTCCGGTTTGGGTGGTTTGTCACAGCGTGACTCCGGTTTGGGTGGCTTGTCGCAGCGTGACTCCGGTTTGGGTGGCCTGCCGCAGCGTGAGTCCGCATCTGGCGGCCTGCCGCAGCGTGAGTCGGCGGCGGGTGGTCTGCCGACGCGTGAGCCGGGTGTGACGCGTCTGCCGTCGCGTGAGCCGGGGGCCACCGGCCTACCGCAGCGGCAGCCGGGTTCGAACGGTGTGCCGCAGCGTGATTCGGCGGCGGGTGGGCTGCCGCAGCGTGAGCCGGGTGCCACGGGTCTGCCGTCGCGTGAGCCGGGCGCTACCGGTCTGCCGTCGCGTGAACCGTCCGTCGGCCTGCCGTCGCGTGAGCCAGGTGCTACCGGTCTGCCGTCGCGTGAACCGTCCGTCGGCCTGCCTCCGCGTGAACCGTCCATCGGTCTGCCGTCGCGTGAACCGTCTATCGGTCTGCCGTCGCGTGAGCCAGGTGCTACCGGCCTGCCGCAGCGTGAATCGGGCGCGACGGGTCTGCCGTCGCGTGAGCTGGGCGCTACCGGTCTGCCGCAGCGTGAATCGGGTGCCACCGGCCTGCCATCGCGGCAGCCCACGCCCAGCCTGCCGCAGCGCGATGCGGCGCCCACCGGTCTGCCGCAGCGTGAACCCGGCAACGGTCTGCCGCAGCGGGATGCCGGTGCTCACCGTCTGCCGCAGCGGGATCCGGGCTCAGGCGCGCTGCCTGCCGTCGGCAACGGTCTACCGCAACGCGATGCGACGGCGAGCGGTCTGCCGCAGCGGGACGCGGGCGCGGCCACCGGTCTGCCGCAGCGTCCGCCCGCGCCGTCGAGCCTTCCGCAGCGCGAGAGCGGGCTGACCGGTCTGCCGCAGCGGCAGCCGGGCGCCCAGGCGCCGCAGCGCCAGCCCGTGCCGCCGGGTATCGCGCTGCCGCAGCGCGATCGCGGTGGCCAGCACGCCGCGAGCCCAGAGCAGCCCGCCGCCTCGCCGGGGCGCGATCCCGGTAAGCACAGCTTCCGGTCCAACCCGGCCAAGACGGCCTCGTTCTTCCAGACCAGGTTGCAGCCCGCGGACGAGTCGGGAGCGTCGATGGGTGGAACGCCGATCTTCGCCGAGATGATGTCGGCGTGGCTGTCGGATCCGAACACGGATAGGTCCCAGGTGGCTGCCTCCTTCGAATCGCCGGGTGACGAGGGTTGGCAAGCGGCTCGCCGGGCAAGCGAGGCGCAGCCGGAGACGAAAACGGCGGCGGGGTTGCCGCAACGCAATCCGGGCGGAAGGCTTGTCCCCGGCGGCGTCAGCGGTTCGGCGGATCGGGCGCCGCGCCGCGACCCAGAAACGATCAGGTCCAGCTTGAGTCGTCACCAGCAGGGCGTCCGGGATGGCCGCGCAATGAGAGCAATGAACCTAACCGGAGATAAAGGAGACCGATGAACCCCGATCTAGGTGGTACGAATCGTCAGCTGGATTGGCTGGTTTCGAACTTTGCCAACGAGGTTCCTGGCGTAGCCCATGCTGTCCTGGTCTCGGCTGACGGCCTACTCATGGCCGCGAGTGCCCAACTGCCCGTCGACCGCGCCGAACAGCTTTCGGCCGTCACGGCCGGTCTGGCCAGCCTGTCAGTCGGCGTCTCGAACCTGTTCGAGGGCGGCACCGTGCTGCAGTCCGTCGTCGAGATGGAGCACGGTTACCTGCTACTCATGGCTGTCGGCGACGGTTCCTATCTCGCTGTGCTGACCAACACTTCGTGTGACATCGGTCAGGTCGGCTACGAGATGGCTCTGTTGGTCGAGCGGGTTGGCCAGACTGTTCAGGCCACACCACGCGTCACGATGGGTTCCTGATGGTGGGATGGACATAGAAGATCACCGCGTGGGAAGCGTCGAGCCCAGCCTCGTACGGCCGTACTCGCTGACCGCAGGCCGCACCAGGCCCGCGGTCGAGTTGGCGTTGGAGGCTCTCGTCGCATCGCATCCGGTCGCCCTGGAGCGGCAGTTCGAACTGACCAACATCGAGACGTCAATCGTGGAGTTGTGCAGAGAATCGCCGTCCGTTGCCGAGGTAGCAGCCCGATTGGGTATCCCTATCGGGGTGGCCCGTGTGCTCGTGGCCGATTTGATCGAGGCCGGGCACGTGCGCGTTTCGGCGACTTTGAAAGACGATTCCAGCGACGATGAGCGTCGCGAGCTGATCGAAAGGGTTCTCAGTGGACTCCGGCGTATTTGATTCGACGGCGCAGGTCGACACTCGTACCAGTAAGCCAACATCGGCGAAGATCGTGGTCGCGGGTGGCTTCGGCGTCGGGAAGACCACGTTGGTCGGTGCTGTCTCGGAGATCGTTCCGCTGCGCACCGAGGCATTGGTGACCAATGCCAGCGCCGGGATCGACAATCTGACCGGCATCCCGATGAAATCGACCACCACCGTGGCGATGGACTTCGGCCGGATCAGTCTCGCCGACGATCTCGTGTTGTACCTGTTCGGCACGCCCGGCCAGTACCGATTCTGGTTCATGTGGGACGACCTGATCCGGGGCGCCATCGGCGCCGTCGTACTGGTCGACACCCGCAGGCTGGAGGACAGCTTCGCGGCCGTCGACTACTTCGAAGCGCGCGGCCTACCCTTCCTGGTGGCGCTCAACGAATTCGACGACGCTCCGCGTTACCCGATCGAGGACATCCGGCAGGCGCTCGCCGTGCCTGCCGATGTGCCGATCATGTCCATCGACGCCCGTCGCCGTGAGCCGGCCAAGCAGGCCCTGGTCGCGCTCACCGAGTACGCGCTGCGCAAGGTGATGCAGGGCTACTGAGTGCTCGCGCGGCTCATCGGAGCACTGGGTAGGGCCGGATAGGCTCGCCCGGTGCGTACTTCGGCGCGAGAGTTACTCGAGCAACTGCTCGACAAGGACTCGTTCGTCAGCTGGGACCGGTCGCCGGTGACGGTGGCCGTTTCTCCGCGGTACCGCGATGCCTTGCGGAAGGCGGCCGTCGCGGCGGGCACCGACGAATCGGTGCTCACCGGCGAAGGGTTGCTGCGTGGTCGGCGCGTGGCCGTGATCGCCTGCGAGTTCGGCTTTCTGGCCGGCTCGATCGGTGTCGCGGCGGCGGAGCGGATCGTCTCGGCGGTCGAGCGCGCCACCGAACTCGGGCTGCCGTTGGTCGCTTCGCCGACCTCCGGCGGGACCAGGATGCAGGAGGGCACCGTCGCCTTTGTGCAGATGGTGAAGATCGCCGGTGCGGTGGCGGCGCACAAGTCGGCGGGGTATCCCTACGTCGTCTACCTTCGCAACCCGACGATGGGCGGCGTTTTCGCGTCGTGGGGTTCGTTGGGGCACATCACTTTCGCCGAACCCGGGGCGCTCATCGGGTTTCTCGGTCCTCGGGTCTATCAGGCCCTGTACGGCAGACCTTTCCCGGAAGGCGTGCAGACCGCGGAGAACCTGTATCGGCGCGGCGTAATCGACGGCGTTCTGACGATTCCGGTCTTCCGCCGTATCGCCCATCGCGCGTTGAGTGTGTTCAGCGGCATCAAATTGCCGGATTCGGCTGCTGGACGGCACTTTTCCGAACAGATCGTGGCATCGGAGTCGCACCCGCCGGTATCTGCTCCGCATTCGAACGACGTTGCGGCAGAATCGATTCGGTCCGATGTCGAATGTGATCGTGCCGCGGGCGATCGGGTGTGGCGGTCGGTCCTCATCTCCCGCCGCCCGGAGCGTCCCGGCATCCGGGATCTCCTTCGTCATGTGACGCAACGAGTTCCGCTCAGCGGCACCGGCCAGGGCGAGTCCGATCGCACCGCCGTGCTCGCTCTCGGCCGTTTCCGTGGGCAGCCGTGTGTGGTGTTCGGGCACGATCGGCGAGGACAGCAGGGTGAGAACACCATGGGTCCGGCCGCGCTGCGCGAGGCGCGGCGCAGTATGGCGCTTGCTCAGGAGTTGCGGCTGCCCTTGGTTCTGGTCATCGACACCGTAGGCGCGGCGCTGTCGAAGGAGGCCGAGGAACGCGGGCTGGCGCCCGAGATCGCTCGCTGCATAGCCGATCTGGTGACGTTGGATACCCCGACCGTGTCGGTGCTGCTCGGCCAGGGCACCGGCGGCGGCGCGCTGGCGCTACTGCCCGCCGACCGGGTGCTCGCCGCCACACATGCGTGGCTGGCCCCGCTGCCACCGGAGGGGGCGAGCGCCATCGTCTTCCGTGACACCGATCATGCTGCGGAATTGGCTGCGGCGCAACGGATCAGCGCCCCTGACTTGCTGGCCGACGGCGTGGTCGACCGGATCGTGCCAGAATTGCCCGACGCGGCGGACGAGCCGGTGGACTTCGCCCGCCGGATGGTCGCCGCGATCGCGCACGAACTGGCGGCCTTGCGCGCCCGTCCGGAATCGGAGTTGCCGACGGCTCGGCAGACGCGGTACCGGCGGCTCGGGTTGCCCGGCTCGACGAGCTGACCGCGGTGAACGCGGAAAGTCCGCGGTCCGCAAGCCCCGTTCCCAGCAAATTACAAGCCAACACACCCGAGTGCGTGATTGACGGTTCGCCGCCACACTTCTACCGTCGGAATGTGACCTTCAAAAGCGAGACCAGCACCGTCCCCTCGATCGTGCTGAACGACGGGAACGTGATCCCGCAGCTCGGCTTCGGCGTGTTCCAAGTGCCCTCCGAGGACGTCTTCTCGGCCGTCACCACTGCGCTCGAGGTCGGCTATCGCAGTATCGATACGGCCGCGATCTACGGAAACGAAGAGGGCACCGGCCGTGCGATCAGGGAATCCGGCCTGCCCAGGGACGAGATCTACGTCACGACCAAGCTGTGGAATGCCGAGCAGGGCTACGACTCCACGCTGCGCGCGTTCGACGCGAGCCTGCAACGGCTCGGCTTGGACTACCTCGACCTGTACCTCATCCACTGGCCGGTGGCCGCGGCCGACCGCTTCGTGGATACCTTCCGTGCCTTCCAGGCCCTGAAGTCGCATGGCCGGGTGCGGTCGATCGGCGTCTCGAACTTCACGGTCGCGAACATTCAACGGCTCATCGCCGAGACCGGTGAGATCCCGGTGGTGAACCAGGTCGAGCTGCACCCGAGGCTGGCTCAACGCGAGCTGCGCGAGTACCACGCGGGTAACGCGATCGCCACCGAGGCGTGGAGCCCGCTCGGGCAGGGCACCTTGCTCGAGGAGAGGACCATCACGGCGGTGGCCGCCGAGGTCGGCCGCACCCCGGCACAGGTGATCATCCGCTGGCACCTGCAGTTGGGCAACATCGTCATTCCCAAGTCGGTCACACCGTCGCGGATCGCGGAGAACTTCGACGTATTCGGTTTCGAGCTGACGCCGGAGCAGATGGACGCGATCAACGGTCTGGATGCCGGTGCGCGCATCGGTCCGGACCCGGACCGGTTCACCTACGGCCTGATCGACTGACCGCGGGAATCGCCGGGGCCGGTCAGCGCAGTCCGAGATATTCGGTGAGTTCGAGGGCCGCCGCGCGCCCCGCTCGATTGGCCCCGACCGTGCTGGCCGAGGGCCCGTATCCGATCAGGTGGATGCGCGGATCGGCGGACACACGGGTGGCCAGCCGTCCCGACATGGTGATGCCGCCGCCGGGACCGCGCAGTCGCAGCGGCGCGAGGTGGTCCAGCGCGCTGCGGAAGCCGGTGGCCCAGAGGATCACATCCGCTCGCTGAAAGGCTCCGTCGGACCACCGCACCCCGTCGGGCTCGATGCGTTCGAACATGGGCAGGCGGATGAGGGCACCGCGGGCCCGCGCCGCCCGTAGCCGGTCATCGAGCGGTAGCCCGGTGACCGAGACCACCGATCCCGGCGGCAGCCCACGCCGCACCCGGTCTTCGACCATCGCGACCGCGGCGCGGCCGGCCGCTTCGGTGAAGGTGTTCTCGCGGAAGCGCGGCGGTGTCCTCGTGACCCAGGTCGTCGTGGTGACTCGGGAGATCTCGTCGAGCAGCTGGACCGCCGAGATGCCGCCGCCCACCACCACGACGTGCTCGCCCGCGAACTCCTCGGCGGTGCGGTAGTCGTGGGTGTGCAGCTGGCGACCGGCGAAGGTCCGCGCCCCCGGGTAGTGCGGAACGAACGGACGCTCCCAGGTGCCGGTGCAGTTGATCAGGCCGCGTACCCGGATCGTGTCCGCCGTGTCGGTCTCCGCGTTGAGCACCGCACCCCGCTCGGCGGGAGCGCCTTCCTCGGTCCGGTCGCACACCACGGTGACCGATACCTGCCGGTGCACGCGCAGGTCGAATCGTTTCTCGTACAGCTCGTAGTAGTGCGGCACGGCGGTCGCGGCGGGCACGGACGACGAACCGGGCGGCAAGGTCTCGGAGAACGACATACCGGGCAGATCGTGCACGCGGTTGACCGTGTCCAGGGTGAGGGAGGGCCAGCGGAACTGCCACGCGCCGCCGGGGCCGGGCGACCGATCGACGAGCAGAAAGTGCCGCTCGGGACGCAGTCCGAGGCGCTGGAGGTGGTATCCGGCCGAGAGTCCCGCCTGACCAGCGCCGATCACCAGGATGTCGAAGTCGGTCGGCACAGCCGGTGATCGTATCGCCCGGCGCGGAACGGGCAGTCCGCTGTGGCAGAGTGAAGAGAACAGACGGACCGTTCAGTCGGGGAGGTCGCATGCTCGGGGTCAGCCGCGATGGTGACGTGGTCACCATCGAACTTCAGCGGGAGGAGCGCCGCAACGCGCTCAATCACGAACTCGTGACACTGCTGCGCGAGGCAGTGCTCGCCGCGGTCGCCGACCAGGCCCGGGCCATCGTGTTGACCGGGCGGGGCTCGGTGTTCAGCGCGGGCGCCGACTTGTCCGGGGTGTATTCGGGCGATTTCCTGTCCGGATTGCTGGAAATGTTGCACGCCATCGAATCGGCCCCGGTCCCGGTGATTTCGGCGATCAACGGCGCCGCGATCGGCGCCGGTGTGCAGCTGGCGCTCGCTTCCGACCTGCGGGTGGTCGCGCCGGAGGCGTACATCGCGGTCCCCGCGGCGAAACTGGGCATCACCGTCGATCGGTGGACCGTGCGCAGGCTGGCCGCCTTGATCGGCGGCGGTCCGGCGCGGACGGTGTTGCTGGGGGCCGAACAGATATCGGCCGACGACGCCTACGCGTTCGGGTTCGCCAACCGGATCGGCACCGTGGCCGACGCGCAGGCTTGGGCCAAGCACATCGCGGCGCTGGCCCCGCTGTCCCTGCGGCACATGAAGCTGGTGCTCAATGACGACGGAACGCGCGATCCGGAAACCGCGCAGCAGCGCGCGGCACTGGAGGCCGCATGGACGAGCGAGGATGCCAAGGAGGGTCGTTTGGCCAGGCAGGAAAAGCGCCCCGCGAAGTTTGTGGGGCGATGATGGACATCAGACGGATCGCGGGCGCCGCGGCAGGCGCGCTCGGCCTCACCTGGGTGGTACGGGCGGTGTGGGACATCCCATCGGCGATGGGCGCTTCGATCTCGGCGATCCAGCCGTACGCGGTGGGTGCGGCCACCTATCGCGATCGACAGTTCCACAACACCGAGCCCAGTAGCCAAGTGGTCGCCGGTTCCGCTCCCTCACTGCTGGTCTCGGCGCTGACCCAGCGCAACGTGGGTCGGCCGCGGGGCAGCATCCCATTGCGGACGCCGCAGCAACCGGACACGGCGGCCGCTCTCGCCGTCACCTGGTACGGCCACGCCACGACGTTGATCGAGGTCGACGGGTACCGGATCCTCACCGATCCGGTGTGGAGCGAGCGCGTTTCGCCGTCGCCGCTGGTCGGCCCGGCGCGCATGCATCCCGTGCCGCAGCCGCTGGCCGACCTGCCGCCGATCGACGCGGTACTCATCTCCCACGACCACTACGACCACCTGGACAAGGAGACCGTCCGGGAGTTGGTGGCCCGCCAGAGCGCACCGTTTCTGGTCCCGATCGGTATCGGCGCCCACTTGCGGCACTGGGGTGTCCCGGAGGATCGGATCATCGAATTGGATTGGGGCGGTTCGGTGACGCTCGCCGAGCTCGGCCGGGACCGCGACGGCGTGGATCTGGCGATCACCTGCACGGAGGCACGGCATTTCTCCGGGCGCGGCCTGCTGCGCAACACGACGTTGTGGGCCTCGTGGTCGATCGCAGGTCCGACCCGGCGGGCCTACTTCGGCGGCGACACCGGCTTCACCAAGGCGTTCGCCGAGGCGGGTGCGGCGCTCGGCCCGTTCGATCTGACGCTGCTGCCGATCGGCGCCTACGACGAGCGCTGGCCGGATGTGCACATGAATCCCGAAGAGGCGGTCCGGGCACACGCCGACCTGTGCGGCGGGAATCCCGGCCACGGATTGCTGGTGCCCATTCACTGGGCCACCTTCAATCTCGCCTTCCACGGCTGGTCCGAGCCGGTCGCGCGCATGGTGGCCGCGGCGCGGGCAGCGGGCACCGATGTCGCGGTGCCGATGCCGGGGCAGCGTGTGGACCCGTCGAGCGCCCCACCCGCGGGTACGTGGTGGGAGAATATCGGCTGAACGACTCCGGACAATCGTTGACAGGAAGGATCACGGCGATGAGTTTCGCGGATACGGTCAAGGGCCTGGTCGACAAGGGGAAGGACGCGGCGGCCAAGAACGCAGGCAAGATCAATCACGCGGTCGACAAGGCCGGTGACTTCATCGATCAGAAGACGCACGGCAAGTACTCGGACCAGATCGCCAAGGGCAAAGAGGCCGCCAAGAAGGTGGTCCCGCCGGATCAGTCCGGACCGCACGCCTGAGCCCCACGGCGGAGGCCGCACCGCGGCCTCCGCCGCTACACTTCGGATATGGCGGCCCGCCGCGAGTTCGGTGGTATCGAGGTTGACCTGAGCAACCTCGACAAGGTGCTGTACCCGGCCACCGGAACGACCAAAGGCGAAGTGATCGCCTATTATTCGGCGATCGCGCCCGCCATGCTTCCGCACATCGCCGGGCGGGCGGTCACCCGGAAACGCTGGCCCAACGGGGTGGACGAACCCTCCTTCTTCGAAAAGAATCTCCCGTCGCACGCGCCCTCCTGGATCGAGCGGCGCACCCTGCGCCATTCCGATCGCAAGGTCGTCTATCCGCTGATCGATTCCGAAGCGGGGCTGGCCTGGCTCGCGCAACAGGCCGCGCTGGAAGTCCATGTGCCGCAGTGGCGTTTCGACGACGACAGCATGGGCCCCGCGACCAGGTTGGTGTTCGACCTGGACCCGGGCAAGGGCGTCGGGCTCGCCGAATGCGCCGAGGTGGCGCTCGCGGTGCGCGAGCTGGTCGAGGGCATCGGGCTGCACGCCTTCCCGGTGACCAGCGGCAGCAAAGGAATTCACCTGTACGTGCCGTTGGATCGCGTGCTGAGCTCGGGTGGCGCCTCCACGGTGGCGAAACAGGTGGCCACGAATCTGCAACGGCTGCAACCGGACCTGGTCACGGCGACGATGGCCAAGGCGGCGCGCGGCGGAAAGGTCTTCCTGGACTGGAGCCAGAACAACCCGGCCAAGACCACCATCGCGCCCTATTCGATGCGGGGGCGGGCCGAGCCGAACGTCGCGGCCCCGCGCACGTGGAAGGAGATCGAGAACCGGAAGAAGCTGCGGCACTTGCGGTTCGACGAGGTGCTGGCCAGGTACCGGTCCGACGGCGATCTGCTCGCCGAGCTGGATCCGCGGATCGCGCGGGACGCCTCGTCCTCGCCCGACGCGTTGACCAAGTATCGGTCGATGCGCGATCCGTCCCGCACGCCCGAACCCGTACCCGCCGAGCCGCCCGCTCCGGGGGCCGACAACCGCTACGTCGTGCAGGAACATCATGCGCGACGCCTGCACTGGGACGTGCGGCTGGAGCGCGACGGGGTCCTGGTGTCCTGGGCGGTGCCGAAAGGGCCGCCGATCTCCACCGACCAGAACCGTCTGGCCGTGCACACCGAGGACCATCCGATGGAGTATCTCGACTTCCACGGCGCCATCCCGAAAGGCGAGTACGGCGGCGGGGAGATGACGATCTGGGACTCCGGCACCTACGAGACCGAGAAGTGGCGCGACGACGAGGTCATCGTGCGATTCCACGGCAAGCGGCTCAACGGCCGGTACGCGCTGATCCAGACCAACGGCAACCAGTGGCTGATGCATCTGATGCGCGCGCGGAACGGCGCCGAACCCCGGAAGGAGCCGGACGAGCCGCCGGGCCGGATCATCCGTCCGTCGAACGGGCCCGCGACGCTTCCGCGCGGTCTGGCGCCGATGCTCGCGACGCCCGGCGAGGTCGCCGAGCTCGGCGCCGACGAGTGGTGCTTCGAGACGAAGTGGGACGGCTTCCGGCTGATCGCCGAGATCGACGACGACGCGCTGACTTTGCGCAGCCGGGCGGGGAACGTGGTGACCGACCGCTATCCCGGTATCGCGGCGTTGCGGCGGGAACTGTCCGCACACCAGGTGGTGCTGGACGGCGAGGCCGTCGTCTTCGATGATCACGGCGTCGCGAATCTCGGTCTGCTGCAAGCCGACACGGCGCGTGCGGTGTTCGTCGCGTTCGACGTGTTGTACCTGGACGGTACGTCGCTGCTGCGCAAACGATATGCCGATCGCCGCAGGGTCTTGGAGGCGCTCGCGGCGAACGCGCCGTCGCTGGTGGTGCCGCCGCGACTGGACGGCTCGGGCGCCGATGCCCTGCGCTACAGCCAGGAGCACGGGCTGGAGGGCGTGGTCGCGAAGCGCAAGGACTCGGTGTACCTACCGGGCAAGCGCGGGCACGCCTGGGTGAAGCAGCGCAATTGGCGCACTCAGCGGGTGCTGATCGGCGGGTGGCGGCGCAGCGCGGCACGGGAGTTCAAGTCGCTGCTGATCGGCATTCCCCACGACGGGCTGCTGTACTACGTCGGCCGGGTCGGAACCGGGTTCAGCGAGCCGGACATGCGGGAACTGGCCGCGCGGCTGCGCAAGCTGGAACGCAAGACCTCGCCGTTCGACAACGAACTCACCGCCGAAGAACGCAAGGAAGCGGTGTGGGTGACGCCGAAACTCGGTGGCACCGTGCGGTTCATGAACTGGACCGAAGCCGGCCGGTTGTGGCATCCGGCGTGGCTCGGCCCCGCGCCAGGCGCTGGGTAGGGTTGGGGCGCGGTTGTTCCCAGCTCGAAACGAGGAGTGCACGGTGGACTTCAAGAACCTCGCCGGTAAAGCGATGGACCTGGCCCAGAAGAACGCGGACAAGCTGGACGCGGTCATCGACAAGGCGGCCGACCTCGTCGACGAGAAGACGGGCAACAAGTACTCCGGCCAGGTGGACGCCGCCCAGGACGCGGCCAAGAAAGCCTTGCGGGAGCAGTGATCGTCCAACGGGACCCGGCACCGGCCGGGTCCCGTTCGCGGCTCAGCCGGCGCCCGTGAGCAGCGGGGTGATGGTCGCGATATCGGTGACGAGCGCGTGGCCCTGGAACTCGAAATCGTCGTAAGCCCGCACCATGGCGTCCTTGTCCCGGCCGCCGACCGCATCGCTGATCACCACGGGCACGAATCCGAGATCGGTGGAATGCGTGACCGTGGGCGCGATGCCGATCTCCAGCGCGACGCCCGCGATCGCGTAGGCGCCGATGCGCAGGTCACGCAGCATCGAGGCCAGCGGAGTGCCTTCGAAGGCCGACATCGACGTTTTGTCGAACACCACCTCGTCGGCGCGCGGTCGCAGTTCGGGCACGAGCTCGAAGGCGGGGGTGTCGCGCTGCAGGATGAAGCGCACCTTGTCCACCGAATCCACCTGCTGCCAGCTCATGGCCATGCGCAGCGCGAAGGTTCCGCTGAGCCGCTCGGGCAGGAAGAAATGGCGTAGGAATACCACCGGGTAGCCGCCGGACCGCGCCGCGTCGACCACCCCCACCACCCGCTCGATGATCTCCGGGCCGTCCGGCAACTGGCTGAGCACACCGACCTGCATGTCGTAGACGATCACGGCCATCCGGTCCGGGGCGCACACGTCGGCGAGTCCTTCGGGGATGTCCAGTCCGTTGCCATGCCGCATGCTCGGCTACTCCTCTTCGTTGCGCTCGCGCTGCGGGCGGGGTCGCGCCGGGCAGCTATTCGCTTGCGCTGGGGGCGTTTTGGCCAACACTGTAACCAGCCGCACGGACAGCGGCGGCGGTGGGTGTGACCTGCGATAGACCGTTGCCGGGTCGGTCGGCCCGGCAGTACCGTGGAAAGCGAGGTCAGGTGAGCCGCCGCTGACCGCGCCGGGACATCTGCCGCCTCGCCGGAACTGGGGAGGCTCTGATGAAGGACGCCGATGCAGTGCCTGTCATCGCGCAGGCGCGCGACCGATCTGTGTGCACGACGATCCCGCGGGTTCTGCTGACCGCCTTGCTCGTGCTGGCAGCCTGTCTGGCCGCCGCACCCGCGGCACACGCCGAGCTACTACCGCCGGATCGAGACCCGTTCTACGCCGCCCCCGCGGATCTCGCGCGCTACCGTGACGGCGCCGTGCTGGATTCCCGGCCGATCGCGTTGTTCGGGTTGCCCCTGCCGATTTCGGCGTGGCAGGTGAAATACCGCAGCACCGACTCGAGCGAAGATCCCGTCGCCGATGTGGCGACCGTGCTGGTCCCGATGCTGCCGTGGTTCGGGCCCGGGTCCCGGCCGCTGCTGTCGTACCAGGTGGCCGAGGACAGTCTCGGCACGCGGTGCGCGCCGTCGTTCGCGCTGCGCGGCGGCTGGGATTCCGGCGCGGTGAACACGCTGATCGACACGCCGTTCATGGCGGAGGCGCTACGCCGCGGGTGGGCGGTGGTGGTCAGCGACTACGAGGGGCCGCGGTCCCGCTTCCTGGATGGAGTGAACTCCGGACGCGGCGTGCTGGACGGCATCCGGGCGGCCCGTGATCTCCCGCAAGCCGGGCTCGGGCCCGCGACGCCCATCGGCACTTGGGGCTACTCCGGCGGAGCGTTCGCCACGCTGTGGGCCGCGCAGCTGCAGCCGTGGTACGCACCGGACGTCCGGTTCGCGGGCATCACTTCCGGCGGGATTCCCGCGGATTGGCCCGCCATAGCCGCCGACGCGGACGGCACCATCCAGACCGGGCTCGCTTTGCTCATCCTGTTCGCGCTCGCCCGCAACGATCCTGCCGTGGGCGTGCTGGACTTGCTCAACGAGCAGGGGCGCGCGGCGCTGGCGGAGAACGGCGCGGCCTGCGGGTCCGATCTGGTGCCGATATACGCGGGCGCGCAGGTCGCCGACTTCGCCGCTGTGCCCGATGTGTTCTCGCACCCGGCATTTCGCGCCGCCACCGAAGTTCAGGAACTCGGCGGCAGCGCGCCGGAGGCGCCGATGTACCTGTACCACAGCCGCACCGACGACGTGATCCCCGTGGCGGGTTTCACCGACTTGGTCGGCCGGTACTGCGCCTTGGGCGCGACCGTCACCTCGGTGCACTCGATGCTGCCCACCCACAACCCGACGGCGATCGGTGAGGCGCCGGGCGCGATGAACTTCCTCGCCGACCGGTTCGCCGGTCTGCCGGCGGCTCCTGGGTGCCACGAGCGGTAGGTGGACGACCGCCTCGAAGGTCGACCGCGGTACTCCCGGCGATGGAGCCGGATGCGTGATCGCGAGTCGCGGCATCGTGTCCGGGCGGAGCCGACTGGTGCGCACAGACGAAAGCGCACCGAATCCCGGCCGATTCGGTGCGCGTCGTGCTCGCTGGCGTCGGTCAGTTCTGCGAACGCCCGGTGGTGTCCATCCACTTGGTGGTGCCGGGCTGGGCGGCCAGCGTGCTGATCAGATCGATGCCCGCGATGATCAAGGCCGGACCGCCGACGACGATCGTGCCGATGATGCCGCCGATGCCCGCACCGGCGACCACGGTGCCGATCCCGATGGGACCGCCGATGAGGCCGGTCAATCCGACGAGCGCGCCGATGACCGTGCCGATGAACCCGCCGACCGCGGTGGCGATGCCGAACTGCGACAGGAAGGCGTCCATCGCGCGCTGGTTCTCGAACGGCGACGCGACCGGCGTTGCCGCCGGGTGAGCCTGCGCCGCGTCCTTGACGACGGTCAGTTCCAGTACGCGGCCCGCGTCCCGCACGAGGTGGGGCATGGGGTATTCGAGCCCGTCCTGGCGGAAGGCGAGCGGCAGCGTGACCGCGACATTGCCTGCGGCGTCTTTGATGTCCACGGCGTCGCCGCGCACGTCGAACGTGCCGGCGGTGAGTGTCGTGACGATCTTGTCGCCGACCAGTTGGGCTTGATACCCGATATCCGGGACCGGTGCCGCAGCCGGTTCCGCGTGCGCGACGCCTGCCCCGACCGTGAGTGCGGCGACGAGTGGAGCGGCGGCGGCGGTGACTCTCCGGAGAATCATTCTCGGTTTCCAATCTTCATCAGGTTACAAGCATTAGAGAACGCGACACACGCCGAAATTCCTTCCCCCGCCGACGTGTCCATCCGTGATGTGATCCAAAAGACAGCTACTTCTGAGTGATAACTGTACTGTGGCCCTTGGGGTTTGGGACACGATTTCAGAGGGTAATCCTCCGACTTTTGCCACGTCATGAGTTATAGCTACCAGCTATTCGCTCGTGCGGGTTCGGGGTGCTCTGATCGCGCCGGTCGGTTCCGCGCGGGTGGATGAAAGTGTAATGCCCCGAATCGGGGCATCGATTCCGAGCCTTTCACATCGCATTGCGCGATAGGTGTAAGCCGCAGTACCACAGGGTCTTTCGCGGGTGTCGCGCGGGTCGATGGCGGCCCGTCCTGGTCGTGGGGGTGCGACTGCGAACCGGGTAACACAGCCGGTGGTACTGATCGGTGCTCTGTGCTCCGTATCGGGGCCGGCTGCTATGCGTTCGAGACGTATGCGTCATGTGCGAGGCGCATTCGGGGTCCCCTGCGGAGTGTTTTGGAGAGGTACCAGTCGGTCTGCAAATGGTCAGCGAATTGGCTCGCCGGAATTCCACCGGCGCCATTAGGGGCCGCAGCCGACCGGGATCCGGTTCGGGCCCGCATTTACGCGCACTCTTCCGCCCGCGCTCACAGCACCACGTGCAGCGCGATGGAACCGAGACAGACGCCGACTACCAGCACGAGCGCGACAGCGTCGCGCAGGCCGGGTGCGCTGGGACGGGCGGTGAGCTGCCCGGTGCCGCCGCGTGCGGTGATCGCCTCACCCAATTCACCGGCGCGGCGGGTGGATACCGCCATGGCGGCGGTGAGGATGTCGATGAGCGGGTTGTCGGCCGCGCGGGCGATCATGCCGTCCTTGGGGCGCAGCCTGCGAGCGGCACGTAGCACCCGGATCTCCTCCATGAGCAGCGGCAGACCGCGAAAGGTGAGCGCGACGACGACAGCCCATTCGTCCACCGGAATCCGGAGCCGGCGCAAGGGCGCGCCCAGCTTGGCCAGGGCGGGCGCGATGTCGCCCATCGGCGTGGTCCACGCGATGAGGAAGGAGGCGGCCACCAGGATCAGGCCGAAGGCCAGAACCTGGGCATAGCGCAACACCGCCGTGCCGCCGACCGGCACGTTGATCAGGGCTCCCGCGCCGAGCAGCGCCCAGAACCACCACGGCAGCCGTGGCAGAGTGCCCAGTGGCAGCCGGGCGACCGCGCCCACGAAGACGAGGAACGCCGCCATCACACCGAGCACCGGCCAGGACGGCAGGAACATCAGCAGCAGGCTGATCAGGAACACCCCGATCATCTTGGTGCCCGCCCACAACCGGTGGACCGGACTGTCGACCGGGACCTGACGCAGCAGAACGGTGCTCATCATCGACCTCCGTGCTCGAGCCGCCACGCGGTCTCTCCGGGCGCGCGCACCGGGTTCCGGCCGGAATCGGCTGGCGTGATGGAGTCACTCGGCACCGGCGCGGTCTGCCGCGCCGACTCCGCGCCCAGAATGCGTCCCGACTGCAATCGCACCGTCCGGTCGCACACCGCCGCCATGTCGGCCACGTCGTGCGAGATGACGATCAGCGTCAACCCGGAATCCCGTAACCGCGCGAGCAGTTCCACGATGTCGGCCCGGCCCTCCGGGTCGAGACCGGCCAGCGGCTCGTCGAGCACGACCACTTGGGGATGGCTGGCCACGATCGCCGCGAGCACCACCCGCTTGGCCTGGCCGCCGCTGAGTTCCTCGACCGAGCGCGCGGCCAGCGAACGGTCCAGCCCGACCGCGTCCAGCGCGCGGCCGACCGCGCCCGAACCGGTGGCGCGGCCGCCCCAGTCCGCGATCTCCGCGCCGACGGTCTGCTTCTGCAGTTGCAGCCGGGAGTGCTGGAACGCCAGCCCGACCCGGCCGATCTGCTTGCCGATCGGCTTTCCGCGCAGCTCGCACCGACCCGAACTCGGTTCGATCAGGCCCGCCACGATCCAGGCCAGGGTGGATTTGCCCGAGCCGTTCCCGCCGACGATCAGCAGGGCCTCGCCCTGGCACACGGACAGGTCGACGCCGTGCAGGGCGGGCGCCTCCCACGGCGTCGCACGGTTGTAGGTGTGCCGGACGTCGCGCAGTTCGAGGATCGGCGCACCCATCGGCCTGCGCCGCGTGTCCTGCGCCGGACGCGGCCACGCGGGCAGATGCGCCACGGTGCGTCCCCCGGCCAGGTGCACCACCCGGTCGGCGACCGCGGCGTCTGCCTCGTGGTGGGTCACCAGCACCACGGCCATCGAGTGTCGTTTCGGCAGCGAAGCGAGCAGCTCCACCAGTTCCCGCCGCCCGTCCGGATCGATCATCGAGGTCGCCTCGTCGGCGATCAGCAGCGCGGGCCGCCGGGCGAGCGCGGCGGCGACCGCCAACCGCTGTTGCTGTCCGCCCGAGAGCGTGGCGGTCTCCTTCGCCCCCATTCCGGCGAGCCCGACCTCGCCGAGCAGTGCGTCGACATCCACCGCGGCGGCGAGATCGGCGGGCAATCCCCACACGACGTCATCGGCCACGAGCACGCCCAAGGTCTGGCTCTCCGGCCGCTGCAACACCAGCGCCGTCCCGCCGAGTTTGCCGAGCCCGGCCGACCCGGGCCGCTGCGCCGACCCCGAGGTGGGCGGCAGCCCGGCCAGCAAGCGGGTCAGGGTGGACTTGCCCGAACCGTTGTGCCCGACCACGGCGACGAATTCGCCGACCCGCACCGTCAGATCGATGCCGCTCAGCGCATCGCGTGCCGCCCCGGGATAGCGGAAACCCGCGCCGCGCAGCGTGACCGGAAGCGGATCGACGGGCCGGTCGTCTTGCGGCGCGTCGAGCCGGTCCCGGCCGGGCAGCCAGGCCAGCCGGTCCAGCACCGAGCCGAGCACGTACCAGGAGAAGACGCCGGTGGCCGCCATGCCGAGCGCGACGCTGCCGCCGACCCACGCCCACCACCAGCGCAGCACCGAGTCGGTCAGGTCCGCGGCGAGCTGCCCGAGCGGGGCCAGCTGCTCTTGGCGCGCCGCGAGATCCTGGATGCCGCGCGACGCGTTGCGGATGTTGTCGAACAGCAGTTCGCGGGTGGTGGACAGCAGGGCAAGCGATCCGACGGCGAACGCGGCCCAGGCCAGCCCGGCGAGCAAGGAGAGCCCGAACGCCGCGACGACGCCACCGCCACGCCGCTTCACGGCGCCGATGATCCCGCCCACGGTGGCCGAGGCGACCAGCGCCGTCGCGGACGCCATGCCCGCGGCGACGAAGGTGACCAGCGTCGCCGCGATCGTCGCGGTGACCAGGGCGCGCAGCCGGAAACGATGCGCGATCAGCCCGATCGGGACCGCGCCGACCAGCTGGAGCGCCGCGGCGAACGGGATGACCGATCCGATGGTCACCAGCCCGACGGCGGCCCCGCCCAGCACGGCGCCGGTGGCCAACTCGATCGGACGCAGCGGACCGCGCACATCCGATCCGCCCGAACGGGCCAGTTCATTCACAGCACAAGTCTGCCAGCCCGGCGGGCAGTGGCGGGTCGAGGCGAATCCGGGCGGGCCCGCTCGCCGAGGCGCGCTCCGTCACGCGACAGGGGTGAGGGTGTAGGCGCTGGGGTCGAAGCGGCGGGTGCGGCGACGATAGCTCGTCTGCGATCCCGGCCAGTTGTTGGTGATGCGGCCCGCGGAGTTGCGGTACCAGCTCGAGCAGAAATTCCACGGAGTGCGGGCCAGACGCTGCTGGAGCGCGGTGTTGTAGTCCTCTTCCAGGTCGGCGCGGACCTCGGCGCAATGGCCGGGATGGTCGGCGAGCCATTGCACGGCCTGGCGGATGTAGCGGGCCTGCGACTCGATCATGTAGATGATCGAGCCGACCCCGAGATTGGTGTTCGGCCCGTAGACGAGGAAAAGATTCGGAAAGTCCGGCACCGTCATGCCGTAGTACGCGTGCGCGCCGTCGGCCCATGCGTCGGCCAGTCTGCGCCCGCCACGGCCCCAGATCTCCATCGGCCAGAGGAACTCGGTGCCCTTGAAGCCGGTGCCGTAGATGATCACGTCGGCTTCGTGCGTCGTCCCGTCGGCGGTGCTTACGCCTTGCGGGGTGATCTCGGTGATGGCGGTGGTCTCCACCCGCACGTTGGGCTGGGTGAGCGCGGGGTAGTAGTCGTTGGAGAACAGCGCGCGCTTGCACCCGATGGGGTAGTCCGGGGTGAGTTTGGCCCGCAGCTGCGGGTCCTCGACCTGTTCGGCCAGGTGCCGGGAGGCGATGCGGGCAATGAACCGGGCGATGGCGGGAACCTCGACCAGCCCGAGTGAGATGAACTCCGTGATCGACCACCACCCGAACCGCTCTACCAGCAGCGCGCCCGGCACCCGCGCGAACAGGTTGTGCTGGACCGGCGAGTAGTCGGTGTCGAACTTCGGGACCACCCAGGCCGGTGTGCGCTGGAACAGTGTCAACCGGTCGACTTCGGGCTGGATCTCCGGGATGTACTGAACGGCGCTCGCCCCGGTGCCGACGCAGGCGACGCGTTTGCCGTGGAGGTCGACCTCGTGGTCCCACTCGGCCGAATGGAACGACGGGCCCGCGAAGGTGTCGATGCCGGGTATGGCGGGCAGGGACGGACGCGACAGCTGGCCCACCGCCGAGATCAGCACGTCGACGATCCAGCTCTTGCCGTCGGTGGTGCGCACGGTCCACCGGCCGGTGGCGTCGTCGAATTCGGCGTCGCTGACGCTGGTGCCGAAGCGGATCGCCGAGAGCACGCCGTGACGTTCGGCGACCGCGCGCAGGTAGGCGTGGATGGCGGTCCGTCCCGAGTACCGCTGCGGCCAGTCCGGCTTGGGTTCGAACGAATACGAGTACAGCGGTGAGGGGACGTCGCAGGCGGCGCCGGGGTAGGTGTTCTCCCGCCACACCCCGCCGATGTCGGCGGCCCGCTCCAGGATGGTGATGTCGTCGAAGCCGTTGCGGCGTAGCTCGATCGCCATGCCGATGCCGCCGAAGCCCGCGCCGATGATGAGTATCGATGGCCGATTGCGCGCTGTCATGTGAGACTCCTCACTGCGACCGTAGATGACTCCACTGTAAGAGCCGCCGTGCCGTCGTATAGAGAATTTCGGCCATAATGTCCGCGTGGAGCGGGTACAGGATCCGGATATCCGCGATTGGAACTTTCCGCGCGGCGTGGCCAGCGTGGCGCTGATGGTCGGATACGCGGCCGAACACGGCGTGCCCGCGGCGCGCATGCTGCACGGCACCGCGCTCGGCGAGCGGCAATTGCGCGATCCGGACGTCCAGATCGACGCGCATACCGAACTGGCGGTCATCCGCAATCTCGTCCGCGAACTCGCCGACCGGCCCGCGCTGGGTGTGGAGGTCGGTCGCCGCTACCGGATCACCACCTTCGGCATCTTCGGGTTCGCCTGCGTCAGCAGCCCGACACTCGGGGAGGCGATCAGCTTCGCGCTGCGTTATCTGGACCTCAGCTTCACCTTCTGCATCCCCGTGGCCGAGTGGGGCGCCAGCGAGTTCGTCGCGGTGGTGCGCGACGAGTCGGTGCCGACGGACGTGCGGCAGTTCCTGATCGAACGCGACGTCACCGCGATGCACCAGGTGATGAGCGATCTGCTCGGCACATGCCTGCCGCTGACCAGGGCGGAATTCCGTTTTCCCGATCCCGGCTACGCGGAGCGGATCGCCGAGGTGACTCTTGTGCCGCCGCGTTTCGGCATGCCGCACAACCTGTTCGCGATCGAACCGATGCTGCTGGAACAACCGTTGCCGCAGGCCAACGAGCAGACCTGGGCGATGTGCCTGGCGCAATGCCGGGAACTGGTGCACCGCCGCAGGGCGCGCACCGGCATCGCGGCCGAGGTGCGCGAACGTCTTGTGCCGCGCGGCGGCGCGGACGGATTCGCCGCTCCACCCGGCATCGACGCCGTGGCGAACGATCTCAACATGAGCACCCGCACGCTGCGGCGGCACCTGGACGCCGCGGGTACCAGTTATCGCGCGCTGCTGGACGAAGTGCGTCGTGCGCTGGCGGAGGAAATGCTCACCGCCACACCGCTATCGGTGAGCGACGTCGCCATCCGTCTCGGCTACGCCGAAGCGTCGACCTTCATCTTCGCCTTCAAGCGCTGGACCGGTAACACCCCGGCGGCCTATCGCCGCGAACGCGCCGTCCGGCGCTAGCCCTCTTCGCCGCGGCCGCTCCTGCTGCCGATGTATGCCAACTCGCGAATCTTGCCGACAGCTTTGGGAAACAACTCCACCTCGGCCGGGTGATTGAGCATCGGATCGAAGTAATCCGTGCGGTACTCGGCGGATTCGGCGGGACGCAGGGTGAGTTCCGCGACTCGCCAGGTCGGCCCGCCGAGGCGGCCCGCGGTGAGGGTGAAGCTGACCAGATCCTCGTCGAGGTGGGCTTGCATCGCCTCCAGTGACGCGGACGCGGGCTGCACGCTGTCCGGCTCGGCGAAGAACCAGGTGGGCGGGGAGTTGCTGATCCGATAGGGCATCAGGCAGCCGTACCGGGCGCTGGCCCAACCGCGCGCGGGGGTGATCACCAACCGGCCCAGCGGTCCCCGGCCGGTGGTGGCCAGCGCGAAATCCCAAGGCTGCTCGTCGCGATCGAGCACGCGGAACGCCAGGCCGAGTACGTCGGGAAGGCCGTTCGGCAGCCCGATGCCCTTGGATACCCGCGCGATGACCGCGCGATCGCCGCTGCCGAACAGCGGCTCGAACTCGGGCTCGGCGTGCAGACGGCCGGCCAGGTGCAAGCCCGACGGGTGGAATACCCGCGCGTGCCGGATCCGGGCTCCGGCCGCGAACGCGTTCTTCACCACTGCGGCTGGTAGATCGACCATGGCGGATCCTCCCGGTAGGCGTCGTGTGCCTCCCGATTGCCCCGGTGCGTGCCGGGTAAACCGCTGTCAGACCGGTTGCACGCCGATCCGGCCGCCCATCGGAACCGACCGGAAATGGCTGGTCAGGCGGTGGTCGTCACCGATGACGTGCAGCGCCACCGCCGGGTCCGGCGCGTAGTCCATGACATGGTCGGGCAGGTCGAGTTCCCACTCTCCGCTGAGCACCGACGCGGTGCTGGGGGCCACCAGCAGCGGGCGTCCCCCGAAGGTGGTCGTCGCGGCGGAGTGCGCGTGCCCGGTGAGTACGCCGATGATCCGGCCGTCACCGGCCACGAGGTCGGCGAACCGTTGCGGATCGGCCAGGGAGATCACGTCGACGATCGGGCTGAACAGGTGCGCGGGCGGGTGGTGCAAGGCGAGCAGGATCGGCTTGCCCGCGGGCGCCGTGTCGAGGACGCCGCCGAGCCAGTCATAGGTCTCGTCCGCGAGTTGGCCGCCCGGCTGCCCCGGAACGCTCGAATCCAGCAGCGCGACGGTGAGATCGCCGATGCGATGCGCGTGGTTGATCGGGGCATCGGAGGCGGGCTCGCCGAGCAGGCCGGTGCGGAAGCCCGCGCGGTCGTCGTGATTCCCCGGGATCGCGTACACCGGGATCTGGCCGTCGAAAGCGGCCTTGGCCTCCGCGAACTGCTCCGGTTTGCCGGAATCGGTGACATCGCCGGTCACCAGGATGGCGTCCGGCTTGCGGCGCAGCCCCGCGATGAAGTCCATCACTCGCCGCACACGCCGGGCATTGCGGGTGCCGAGATCGAAATGGGTGTCGCTGACCTGAGCAACCAGGATCATCGGCATTCGCTTTCGCTAGGGGTTCGCTGCATTGCGTCAGATTGCGCGCGCGTCGCGTCCGCGGCACGTCATAAGGCTAGTTGACCTGCGCATTACCCGTCGCCATGACGCTCGCCACCGTACGAGCGGTGCCCGCCGGATTGTGCGCTGGATCACATTGCCTGGACTCGTCGGAGTCAAGTGGCGGGGCGGTCGGACACCGTGTCGGAGAGGACGCGCAAAGCGCGCAGGAACGCGCTGCGATCCGGCGCGGGCAGCCGCTCGAGCAGTCGGTCCTCCCCGGCCTGGATGTCGCGCTGGGCGCGGTCGCGAAGGGCGCGGCCCGCGTCGGTGAGCGACAGCAGGTTCACCCGGCGGTCCGCGGGGTCCGGTTCGCGTGTGATCAGGCCGCGGCGCTGGAGTTCGTCGAGGACGCCGATGATGCGGGTCTTGTCCGCGCCGATCGCCTTGGCCAGCGCCGCCTGGGTGTAGACGGGTTCGGCGCCGAGGCCGAGCAAGACGGAGTAGCCCCACATGGACAGTTCGTGCCGCTCCAGGATGGGCAGTTCGAGGGCCATGAGCGCCCGCCCGAGCGGCACGATCATCGCGGCGAGATCGGGGCGGGCGGTGGACATGGATCGACGATACTGCTTGGCAGAATGTAAGATTGAGCCTATGATAAGCAAATGCTTACTGAATCTGCTGAACGATTGCGCGACCGGCATGCCCGTTCTGTCCGACTGAGCGTGGACGTCGTCGACCGCGTCCGTCCCGATGCGCTGGACGCCGAAACACCCTGCGCGGGTTGGCGTGTTCGTGACCTGCTGGAACACATGATCACGCAGAACCACGGCTTCGCCGCCGCCGCGCGGGGAAGCGAGGATCTCGAGGTCTGGACCGTGCGCGCGTCGGCCGATCCGGTCGCCGACTATCGCGCCTCCGCCGACGACGTGCTCGCCGCCTTCGCCGCCGAGGATGTGCTCGAGCGCTCGCTGCTGCTTCCGGAAATTCTGCCCGACCAGGGGATTCCCGCTGTTCGCGTGATCGGCTTCCACCTCGTGGACAGCGTCGTGCACGCCTGGGATGTCGCGCGCTCGATCGGCGAGACCATCACACCCGATCTCGACGTGGCCGAGGCGGCGTTGACCATCGCCCTAGCCGTCCCCGATGGTCCGGAGCGCACCGTCCCGGGCGCGGCTTTCGCACCGGCACTGTCCGTTCCGGAACACACGCCGACCCTCGACCGCATCCTTTTGCTCCTCGGCCGTTCGCCGAGCTGGCCGAACTGATCTGCTCGAGCGGCCCGGTAGACCGCTTCTGCTTGGTGCATCCGCTCTGTGCGCACGGGGCAGACCGCCTGGGATGACTGTGGACGAACAGCGAGCCGGTATCTGCCGAGTGAGCGCGACGGAGCAGCGACAGTTTGCGTGCTTCGCGATGGCGCCAGTGGTGGGCAGCGACCTCGATAGCACTCGCGCGCTGTTTGCCGCTCTATGCGAGCGGCGCTGGCTGTGGGGCCGATTCCCGTACGGCCCTGGCCGGATTTCGGCGCGGGGCACAGTGTCGACGTTCTTCGCAGCGGTCGACGCACAAGGCAACGGGCTGTGCGAAGACCGCATCGGGCGGCCCGGCTAGTCGAGAGTCCGCAACAGGTCGGCTGCGCGTTCCAAGGCCGCCGGGTCGGCGGATTCGTGCAGCGGGCCCCAGAAGTCCGCGTCGGGCTCGGCGGCCAGGACCAATTCCGGCGGGGTGCGCCAGGAAGCGGTGAGGCCGAGACGCCAGGAATGCAGGTAGGTCCGCGAGTGTGCGCCGGAGCGGTCGAACAGGGGATCGCCGACTATCGGGTGGCCGGTCCAGGCCAAGTGGACGCGAATCTGGTGGCGACGGCCGGTCACCGGGCGCAGCGCGAGGACGGTATGCGCCGGACCACGCAGCACCGTCACGTAACGGGTGAGCGAGGGGTAGTTCTTGGCGGGCAGCAAGTCGGCGTCGTCCACGAACCAGCGGCCCGCCTCCTGGCGGATGCTTTCGCGCGGCGCCGCGATCCGCACCCGGTTCTTGCGCCCCATGCTGAGCGGCAGATCGAATACGCCGGTATCGGGCAGGCCGGTGGCCGCGACGACGGCCAGGTAGGCCTTGTCGGCGGTCTGCTTGTTGAACTGCCTGGTCAGCTCGCCGTGGGCGGACAGCTCCTTCGCGAAGAGGATCAAGCCGGAGGTCACCTTGTCGATCCGGTGCACCGGATACAGCGTTTCTCCCTCGGCCGCCGCCAGCTCGACGAGATCGGTGTCGTGGCGCTCGCCCATGACGGAGATCCCGGCGGGTTTGTGCAGGGCGAGAATCGCCGCGTCCTCCTCGACGAGGCAACGCGCGCGCAGCTGTGACCAATCCTTGTCCACCGGACGAGCCTAGGGCGGGTGTCGGCGTCGGGCGGAGATCGGGGCTATCCGCCGTTCTTGCCGTTGTGGCGCAGCAGGTGCGGACGCAGGCGATTGAAACCGCGCACCCGGACGCTGCGCAACTGCTTGATCGCGAATGCCGGGTCGCCGTTCAACTCCGTGGCGGCGTGGTCATCGATCAGGACTGTGCCCGGCCGCGCGACGCCGGTGAGCCGGGAGGCGATGTTCACCACCGAGCCGTACAGATCTCCGAACCGTTGCAGTACCGGGCCGTAAGCGAGGGCGACGCGCAACTCCGGCGTACCCCCGACCATCATGGTGGACTCCTGGATGGCCAGCGCTATGCGCGCGGCTTCGGCCGCGCTTTCCGCGGCGAACATGACTTCGTCGCCCACGTTCTTGATCACCCATCCGCCGTTCTCGGTGATGGCGGCGGTGGTGGTGGACTCGAACGCCTCGAGCAACATGGACAGCTCGTCGGGATGCAGATGCCTGGTCAGCCTGGTGTAGCCGACCATGTCGGCGAAACCGACGGCCAGTTCACGCACCGACTCGCCCGCGCTCGTCCCCGGGTCGAGCGACCGCGACAGCGACGCGGCCAGGTGCCGCCGCCAGGCATAGGTGTTCAGCTGCTCCAACGTGGCTATGGCGCCCTCGGTGGCGGTGCGCACCGTCTCCTCGGGGTCGGCGCCGGGATCGGCTCGGGCGATGCGCTCCTCGATCTCCGCGAGGACCAGGTCGACCTGCCATTCCGCCAGGCGCGCCATCCCTTGGCCGAGCGTGCGCGCGGTCGCCGACTGCTGCCGGGTGTCGGCCGAGGACAACACGGTCAGCTGCTCGAAGTTGCGCACCGCCGCGACGTCGGCGTCGGTGTAGTCCACCGCCTCGTCACCGATACTCGACGGAAAACCGAGCGCCATCCACAATCGCCGGGTGAGCGCCGTCGTCGTCCCCGACTGTTCGGCGACCTCGGTGCGGTTGTACCGGCGCGCTCCGTCGAGCAGATAGGACTCGACGACCGATTGCACCAACTGGGACCTCTCGCTGGGCACCATGATCGGTACCTTACGGCCCGAATCCGACGAGGCGGCTTCTATTGGGCGAGTTCACATACCTCTGCTACGCCACGTCGATTCCGGTGCCGCGCCGACAACATGCACGCCCTCCGCGATCCAGCCGGACCGCCGCCGCCGTAACGCGCCGGTCCGGTCCGTCCGGCCGCGTTCGCATCCCGGCGAAGGGCCGTCCGCGCAGCGCGTGGCTGCTCACCCGGCAGTGGACGGGGTGCGGCCGCGGAAGGTGCGGCGCAGATCGTCGACCCAATGGGCCGGAATCTCCCACGGGATGAAGTGACCACCGTGGTCGTGGGCGGTGAGGTTGACGTGGTTGTACCAATCGCCGCGGTCGCTGTCGCGGAACGCTTGCACGCGCCGGTCGGTGTCGACGCCCGGCGGGTTCTCGTAGCCGACGAAGGTGATGCCGGTCGGAGCCTCGATGGGCGGCTGCCGGTCGTGCGACGGCGTCCAGGGATAGCGATTGTTGTTGGCGTAGGTGCGGATGGACGTGCCGATGGAATTGGTGACCCAGAAGATCATCGCGTGGGTGAGCAGGTCGTCCTTGCCGAAGACCGACTCGATGTCGCCGCCGTTGTCGCTCCAGTTCACCCAGCGCTGCAAGATCCAGGCCAGCAACCCGGCGGGTGAGTCGGACAGCCCGTAGGCGAGAGTGCTCGGTTCGAGCACATGTGCGGTCAGGTGGACGGCGAAACGCCGTTCCAGTTCGAGGATCCGGTCGTGCACGGCGGCGGGCAGGCCCTCCGGGATGGGATTGCCGCCGGTGATGTCCCAGGCACGGTCGCCGCTGAACAGGGTCAGCTTCTGACCGGAGCCGATATGGATGCCGTACAGCTCGTCGGCGTACTTGTGCCCGAGCTGCCCGGTGACCAGAGCGCCGACGTCACAGCCCGCCGCGGCGTACTTCGCGTGACCGAGGGTCTCGGTCATCAGGACGTGCCAGAGGTCGGCGACCTTCCAGAAGTTCATGTCCGGGTTCTTCGGCAGCGGGCCGGAGAAACCGAATCCGGGGAACGACGGGACGATCACATCGAAGGCGTCGGCGGGGTCGCCGCCGAACGCCGCCGGGTCGGCCAGCGGGTCGATCACCTTGGCCCAATGCCAGAAGGTCCATGGCCAACCATGGGTGAGGATCAACGGCGTCGGGTCGGGTCCGACGCCCGGCTTCCGCAGGAAATGCACCGGCACCCCGTCGATCTCGACGAAGTAGTGGTCATAGGCGTTGAGTGCGGCCTCGGCCGCACGCCAGTCGTAATCGGTGCGCCAGTACTCGACCAGCTCCTGCAAATAGTCGCGGGACACGCCGTAGGACCAGTCCTCGTTGCCCGCGTCGACCGGCCAGCGGGTCAGTTCCAATCGCTGCCGCAGGTCGGCGAGCACGTCGTCGGATACATGAATAGGCGTGGGATCCAGCGGGAACGGCCGCGTCCCGGCTCCACGCGAAGAGGGCTCCTGACTCACCGGGCCAGTATGCTCCGTGCGCTCTTCCGCGAGGCTGTGGAGAACATCACGGTGGGATTTGACCACCGAGGTAATCGCGGCTCGCGGCACGCTCCGCTAGCGTCGGGACGACGGACGTACATCTGAGCGGAGGGCGCTGTGGTCGGGACCGGGCGGGTTGCGCGGCCCGAGATCACCGAAGGCGTGCTCGAGCACGGCATGCCGTACTTCGCGATCGGTTCCGGTCGGCCACTGGTCTTTCTCCGGTGGTTCAGTCCCGACCACGCGAATCCCCGCGGTCGGATGCTCGACTCCGAGGTGCGAGTGCTGCGGCCGCTGGCGCGGCGCTTCCGGGTCTACGCGGTGGGCCGCGCGCCCGGCATGGCTCGGGGCATCACGATGGCGGAGATCGCGGCCGAGCACGCGGACGCGCTGCGCACCGAGTTCGGCGAGCCGGTCGACGTGCTCGGCATCTCCTCGGGCGGGTCGGTGGCGCTGCAACTCGCCGCCGACCATCCCGAGGTCGTGCGCCGCCTCGTCGTCGCGTCGTCCGGATGCCGTTTGGATCCGGTCACGAAGGAAGGCCAGATGCGTTACGCCGAAGCGGTTCTGCGCGGGCGCCGCGCGATGCACCACCTGGCGTCGAGCAGCGTCTCCTCGCCCGCCGCCGCTCGTCTCGCGGCGGCCGCCATGTGGTTGCTGGACCCGTTGAGCCGCCCGCGCGACCCCGCCGACACGCACGCCTTTCTCCGCGCGGAGGACGAATTCGACCTCACCGAGCGCCTCGGTGAGATCCAGGCCCCGACGCTCGTCATCGGAGGCGAACGAGACGCCGCCTACAGCCTCGCCACCTTCCGCCGCACCGCTGACGGCATCCCCGATTCCCACCTCGTCATCTATCCGGGCGCGGGGCACGTGAGCGCGCTCAGGCGCCCCCGCTTCGCCATCGACGTCGTCAACTTTCTCGACCAGCCCTGACTCGCCACCGCTGTGCGCCCGGGTATTCGTCGGCTGTTCCTCTCGGCTCGGTCGGGTGACGGCCCGCGGGACGCTGAAAGGGTTCGGTGCGTTCACGGTTCTGGGGTGGGAGTCCAGTAGCCGGCACGGTGGTGTTCCGCGGCCGTGCGGATCGCCGCGCGGAGACGATCGGTCAACTGGGCGGGAGCGGACAGATCGCCCCAGGTCCAGCGCACGACCACCCAGCCGAGTGCGCGGAGCCGATCCGCGCGGACCTTCTCCGCCGTGACCACCCGAGCGGTGGGCAGTGCACCGCACGGCGCGGCTCGGAGGTGATCGCTTCCGTCGAATTCCCCGATCACACCGAGATCGGGGAACAGGAAATCGACACGGCCGACACAGATCTCGTCATCGGAGAAGACGCGGGCTTGCACTTCGGGAGCCGGAAGACCAGCCCGGTGCAGCAGGATCCGGCTCAGCGATACGCCGACGTTCGCGCTGCGCCCGTCCAGGAGGTCCAGGACGAGGGCGGCACGGCGGCATCCGGGCCTGCGTCGGGCCCGGCGCAGGTGTTCCCGCAGTTCCGCCGTGGTGGTCAAGCCTTGGCGTAGCGCGGAATCCCCGAGAGCGACGGATTGTTCGAATCCTTCCGAGCGTGCGATGTCCAAGACCGTCCGCGCCGGGGTGGTCACCCGTATATCGTCGACCAAGGTGATCTCGTCGGGCTCCATCCGAGCCGAGTGGATCACCACCCTTCGGCTCAGCCGGCCGCCGTTGATCCGGTTCCTGGTCAGATGGACCCGGTCGAGCGGAATGCCCCAGGTCGTCATCCCGTGCAGCACCGCCGCCGAACAGTGGCTCGTGACGGCGGAGTCGGACGTGGACTCCGCGGTGGCCAGCGTCATCAGCAGGTGCCTGCCGGTGGCGCCGAGACCGGAGCCCGGCGCGCTCAGATAGTGCCCGGCGCGCAGCCGCTGCCATTTCCCGGTTCTGCACAGCCGGTGCAGTGTCTTGTCGGACAGACCGGATGCCAGCGCCTGCTGACGCGAGATCAGTTGCGGTGCTTCCATACCGACGATCGTGATCGACCGGCGATGCAGGAACCCCCCGCGCGGCGGCGCATGTGGACAACGCGCGGGCTGTGGACAACTGCGGGGAGTCAGCCCATCTGGGTCATTCCGGCCGCGACCACCTGGGCTACGTTCAGCACTTCGTCGGCGGTGGGCAGCGGCACGCCGTCGAGCGCGTGCAGCCGGTCGGTGCTGGCGATCGCGAACATCGCCGAGACCCAGGCCGCGGCGCACGCGCGCAGGGTTCCAGGGCGGACCGGGTCGGGGGCGCTCGCCTGGAGCACCTTCGCGGTCACCTCCAGCATCTGGTCGCGCAGGCGGCGCAGTTGCCGCCGCACGTCGGGATGGGTGTCGGCCTCCCGCCACAGGATCACCCGCAGTACCGACGAGTGGTGGTCGCGCAGGTTCAGCGCAGCGTCGAGGTTGACCAGACTCGCCGCCGGATCTCCCGGCGTAACCACGGTGCCGATGTCGTCGATCGGCCGCGCGGGCACCCGCTCGGACATCAAAGCGGACAGGATCGAATCCTTGGTCGGGAAGTAGTAGAAGACGAGTCCTTTGGGGACGCCGGCCGCGGCGGCGATGGCAGCCGTCGCGGTGGCGTCGTATCCCTGTGCCGCGAAGAGGTCCTCCGCGGCGTCGAGGATCAACTGCCGAGCGTCGCCGTCGGCTTTCGCGCTGCGGCGGCGTCCGGCGCGCCGGGTTCCCGGTCGCTGCATCAGTGATGCGGAGCCATGTCGTGCAGCCGCCCCGACACCGTCGGCAGCGCCGCGACCGCGACCACCGCCGTCACCACCCCGACTACCCATGCGGTCCAGGATGCGCTGCGGTACTGGGTGAAGTCCATGACCCACGGCGAGACGAACAGCAGTACGCCGCACAGGCCCATCACGTAGTCCGCCGCCGCCATTTCGGGGCGGGCCATCTGTGCCAGGCCGGTGAGGGCGATGAGCACGCCGAGCACGATCAGCGACCACATGGCGTTGTTGTTGTGGTCGACCCACAAGGGGGACAGTGCGGCGAAGGCTCCGAGTATGACGGCCAGGAGATCCTGTGCGCGGCTCTCGGTGAACATGTGTACCTCCTCAGGCTGTGCGTATGTCCTGACCTCGGTCTAGTCCTGATTGACCGCCCGATCAATATAGGAACGGACACAGTTGTGCGACGGTTGACCGGTCGCTCCGCGTGATGGCCCGCACAGAGGAATGAACCAAGCAAAGGTTAGGGTGAGCTTCGTCGCCCCGCCGGTTCCGTGGAATCGGCGGCCGGATTCCAGTGAAGGGATGGCCGCATGACCGCGCCGATCGTGATCGTCGGAGCCGGCCTCGCCGGCCTGCGCACTGCGGAGGAATTGCGCCGCGCGGGGTACGCCGGCGAACTCGTGCTCGTCGGTGACGAGTCGCGGTTGCCCTACGACCGGCCGCCGCTGTCCAAGCAGTTCGTGCGCGGCGAAACCGATGACACCACACTGCGTCCGAGCGAGTTCTACGCCGAGAAGCAGATCGATCTGCGCCTGAGCACCGAAGCCGTCGGGGTCGACACCGGTGCGCGCCGCGTCCGCCTCGCCGACGGCGCCACCCTGGACTATGACCAGCTGATCATCGCCACGGGTCTGCGCCCGCGCCGTCTGCCCGGCCTGCCCGAGCTGCGCGGCGTGCACGTGCTGCGCGGCCATTCCGACGCCGTCGCCCTGCGCGCCGATCTGAGCGGCGCGAGTACGGCCCTGGTCGTCGGCGCCGGCTTCATCGGCTGCGAACTCGCCGCGAGTTTCCGGGCGGCGGGAGTGGATGTCGTGCTGGTCGAACCGCAGGCGACGCCGCTGGCCTCGGTGCTCGGCGAAGCGGTGGGCGAACTGGTCGCGCGGATGCATCGCACGGAAGGGGTGGATCTGCGCTGCGGCATCGGCGTGGACACCCTGTTCGGCGACGAGTCGGGGCGGGTGCGCGGTGCGCGACTGTCCGACGGTACCGAGATCGCCGCCGACCTCGTCGTCATCGGCGTGGGTTCGCGGCCGGTGACCGAATGGCTGAGCGATTCCGGAATCGCGCTGGCCGAACCGTCGGCCGGTGGCGGCGTGCTCGCCGACGAGGTGGGACGGACCTCCGCCGACGGCGTCTGGGCAGTCGGCGACGTGGCGGCCTGGCTGCACGAGACCGGACTGCGCAAGCGGGTCGAACACTGGACCAACGCCGGTGAACAGGCCAAATTGGTCGCCTGCGCGCTGCTGGGCGCCGAACCGCCCACGGCGGCGCGCGTCCCGTACTTCTGGAGCGACCAGTACGACGTCAAGATCCAGGCCCTCGGCACTCCCGGCGCGACCGACGAGGTGCACATCGCCTCCGACGACGGCCGCAAATTCCTCGCCTACTACGCGCAGGGCGGCCACCTCACCGGCGTCGTCGGCGCGGGCATGACGGCCCAGGTGATGAAGGCCCGCGCCAAGATCGCGTCCGGTGCGCCGGTGACCGAGTTGCTCGCACCCAGCTGAGGGCGCGCCCGGCGGGAGCCGCGGAACGGCGGTTACGGCATCGGTACTGGTCGCAGAATCCTCCGCGACTATGGCCGCCGTGGCCCGCCTGCGCGCGCCGGTTGCGGAGCGTGCGCCGGCGGGGCGCGCACGGCGTGTGGGGGTGTCATGGGGCTGTAATACGGTGGTGCGGTGATCGTCGCGCTCATCGACTCGGGTCTGGGGTTGCTGCCCACTGCCGCTTGGTTGCGCAAGTTACGGCCCGATGTGGATCTGCTGCTGCAGCTGGATCCGGACGGGGCGCCGTGGGGGCCGAAGCCGGAGGACTGGGTGGTCGAGCGTGTGGTGAACGCCGCGCGGACCTCGCTTCGTTCTGGCGCGGAGGTGATCGTGCTCCCGTGCAACACTGCCAGCGTGACGGCGCTGGAGCACGTGCGCGCGGAGGTCGGGCCCGACGTGCCGGTGATCGGCACCGTGCCCGCGATCAAGCCCGCGGCGGCCGTGTGCCGGTCGGTGGCGGTCTGGGCCACCGCGGCGACCACGGCGAGCCGGTACCAGGCCGATCTGATCGCGAAATTCGGCGGCGACGCCGATGTGGTCGGGGTGGCGTGTCACGGATTGGCGGACGCGATCGACCGTGGCGACCTGACTGCCGCCCACGAAGCGATCGTCAGCGCGGCGGAGCGGACGCCGCCCGGTGTGGAAGGCGTGGTGCTCGGCTGCACGCACTACCCGCTGGTGACCGACGCGATCGTGGCCGCGTTGCCCAGCGGCGTCCGGCTCTTCGACAGCGCGCAAGCCGTTGCCGCGCAGACCATCCGGCGCATCGAGGCGCTGGGCCGCCCCACCACGGGTGCCGGGGTGATCCGGGTGCTCAACAGCGGTCGGCCCGGTGCGTTGCCCAGCAGCGCGGCCGCCTTCGATTCCGGCCGCGTGCTGGGCGCGCAAGGGTGAACCGCTGCCCGGCGCCGTGCTGACGACCGGCACCACCGGGTGCGGTGCCGAGAGTGGGCAGTTGGGGCGCCATCCGGAGTGAACTCGGTTTCGCGTACGAGTCGACTCGAGCACCGCGAGGGCCTTGTGCATCCGCCGCTTCCCGCGGATCAGCAGTTGTGGTGCCGCGTCGAAGCGCCGGTCGAAGGTTCAGGCGCCCACATCCTTACTGCCCGGCTGGTGGGTGCGTCGAAGATCGTCGTGGTGGACCGGACAGGAAAAGCCGACAGCATTTCGGAACAGGAGCATGGTTCGATGACCGACTCGGTGACCGCGGCCGACGTGCGGGCGGCGTTGCGGGAACTGGCGAATCCGGCTGATGCGACGCAGCTACAACGGTTCTTCAAGACCGGTCCCGGTGAATACGGCGAGGGTGACGTGTTCCTCGGCGTCCGGGTCCCGGCGAGCCGCCGGGTCGCCGAGCGCTTCGCGACACTTCCGCTCGACGAGATCGACCGGCTGCTCGACAGCGACGTGCACGAGGACCGGTTCGCCGCGCTGGTGATCTTGAACGCGCGATTCGCCAAGGCGTCCCGGCCGCGCTCCTTCGACGACGCCGCCCGCGCCGCCATGGTGCGGTTGTATCTGGCGGCCGTGCGCCGCGGACGGGTGAACAACTGGGATCTCGTGGACGTGTCGGCGGAGAACATCGTCGGCCCGTGGCTGCTGGACAAACCGCGTGACCTGCTGTTCGAATTGGCGGCCGCCGAGTCGCTGTGGGAGCGGCGCGTGGCGTTGCTGTCCACGTTCGCGTTCATCAAGGCGGGTGACGCCTCGACCACCTTCGCGCTGTGTGAACTGCTGCTCGACGACCGGCGCGACCTGATCCAGAAGGCGCTGGGCTGGATGCTGCGCGAAGTCGGCAAGCGCGTCGACCGCGGCCTGCTGACCGGATTCCTCGACCGGCACGCCCAGGCCATGGGACGCACCGCGTTGAGCTACGCGACCGAGCATCTGCCGCCCGAGGCTCGCGCGGAATACCGCGCGCGATAGGCGACGCAAACGATCGGCGAATTATCTCAGGCGAGCGCGCTCAGAACTGGATCTTCAGGTGGTCGGTCACCGGGTGCGCCTGGCAGCCGAGGATGTAACCGTTCTCGATATCCTCCGGGTCGAGAATTTCGGCGTTGTCCATTTCGACCTTGCCCTCCAGCACCGTGCACGCGCACGAGCCGCACTCGCCTTCCTGGCAGGAGTAGGGCACGTCCAAGCCCTTGGCCAGCATGATGTCGACCAGCGTCTGCCTGCGCGGCCACTTCAATTCGTGTATTTCGCCGTCGAGTTCGACTTCCACGGTCGCCGCGTCGGCCGCCTCCTCGTCGGAGACCTCGACCGGCGCCTGATCGGCGAACGGGTCGCCGGCCAGCGAGTTGAACACCTCGGCGTGTGTGCGCGTGCGCGGCACGCCCAGTTGCCCGAGCGCGTCGTGCACCCGGTCCATGAACGGCTTCGGCCCGCACATGTACGCGTCGTAGCCGCGATACGGGGCGACGAGGGTGGCCAGCGCGTCGGCCGTCGGCAGGCCCTGCAGGTATTCCAGCCAGTGGATCACGGTGAGCCGCTGCGGGTGCTTGTCCGCCAGATCGCGCAGCTCACCGGCGAAGATCACGGACTCGTGGTCGCGGTTGGCGTAGACCAGCACGATGCGGCCGTTCCCGCGGGCCAGGGCCGACTTGAGGATGGACATGACCGGCGTGATGCCGCTGCCCGCGCCGAACAGCAGCAGGTCGTCGTCGAGATCCTTCGGGGTGAAGACGCCGGAGGGCGGCAGCACCTCGATCTGGTCGCCCTCTTTCACGTTGTCGCACACCCAGTTCGACCCGTAGCCGCCCTCGGTCCGCTTGACGGTCACCTTCGGGCGGTCGTCGGTGTAGGGCGAGCTGGCCAGGGAGTAGCACCGCGCCACCGAGCCGGTCCGGTCGCTGGGGATGCGCAGGGTGAGGAACTGTCCCGGCTGGTAACGGAACTTCTCGGCCAGCTCGCCGGGAACGTCGAAGACCAGCGAGCGGGTGTCGGCCGTCTCGGCGATGACCGCGGACACCCGCAGCACGACCGAGCGCGAGCCGTGGGGAACCTCGACAGTGGTCATGTCGTCCTCTCGAACCTGGCACGGGCAACCCGCGACGCAAAAACTAGAACGTGTTTCAGTTTCATCGTACGTCGGTCGTCGCCTGACGGACAAGCTGGGCTTCCAGACCGGCGATCAGCACCTCCATGCCGAAGTCGTAGGAGTAGCGTCCGCGCAGGTCACCGATGTACCGGGTGGCCCGCTCGACAACCGGTGGCAGCGTGACATCGGCCGGCGCGGAGCGGTCGCGCGGGTTCACCCGGCTGCGGCCGAACAGGTAGGTGTGGATGGTGGCGTAGGCGGCGAGAATGTTGCGATCGCCGAACCCCGCGTCGTCGAGGATGTCCATGATCGCGGCGATCAGGTCCAGCTGTTTGCCCAGCATCTGCTCGATCAGGATGTCGCCGAGGCCGGGATGCTTGCGCAACTTCTCGTCGATCTGGTCGACGAGAGCGCGCAGCCGATGCTGCCACGTGCCGGATTCGGCCGGTGGCGTGCGCACTCCGGTGAGTGCCGCGCTCGCGACGAGGTCGAGCAGCTCGCGCTTGTCGGCGACGTAGTAATAGGGCGCCATCGGGGAGACGCCGAGTTCGCGGGACAGTCGCCGCATCGACAGTTTCTCCACGCCGTCCTCGCGGACGACGCGCAGCGCGGCCTCGACGATCTCGGACTCCGACAGTGTTCGATTCGTGGTGCTCGCGGGCCCTCCGTGGTTACGCAAGCTTCCGCCTCCGGGCCTGGTGCGCGCACCGCTGTGTGCCGCCGCCCCCGTTCGCCTGCATTCGTCCGACTCCCATGCCACCTCTACCACTGCGGGCGTGCTGCCCGTCACATTCTGTTCAGCTGCTTGCCACCCGCAGTCTAGAGCGCCGGGCGAAGGTCGCGTCGCCGCCTGTTCCACTCGGCTCGCGGTGGAATCGGCTCCTCGCCCGGCGCGCGCGGAGCCCGGGACCTCCCGGATCGCCGGATAACTGAAACCTGTTGTTTTGTCAGTTTATGACGTTATTGTGTGAGCACGAACTGCACCGGGCAGTTCGCACACGGATCGTCCTCGCGGAGGTAGCCATGCCGGAATACGGGTCCACCGGACACGCAGACACCGACAACACCGGACGGGTGGAGGCCGCCGCCGCGCGGTCGGCCGAAGAAGCGCCGCTGGTCGAGGAGAGCCTCATCGAAGAGGTGTCCATCGACGGCATGTGCGGCGTCTACTGACGGGCGGTCGATGACGATGCTCGATCTCGATACCCGCTGGCAGCTGCATCCGCGAGTGGCGCTGCGTCCGGAGCCGTTCGGCGCGCTGCTCTACCACTTCGGCACGCGCAAGCTCTCCTTCCTGAAGAGTCCGCGGATCGTCGAGATCGTCCGGTCGCTGCCGGAGCACACGTCGGCGCGCACCGCCCTGCGCGCGGCGGGCGTGCCGGAGGAGAACGCCGCGGCTTACGTCAAAGCGCTGACACAGCTCGCCGAATCCGACATGATCATCGGTGCGCCGGCCGGCGCACCGACGGCGCCCTCCGTCGCGAGCGCGGCCACGGCGCCGCCGTCGACGGCGGGGGTGGTCCCGCCGTCGGACGCGGCGGTTCGCCTGGTGGACCGCTTCGAGTCCGGTCTCGCCGCGCCGATCTGTCTGACCTGGGAACTCACCTACGCCTGCAACCTGTCCTGCGTGCACTGCCTGTCGTCTTCGGGGCGCAGGGACCCGCGCGAGCTGAGCACCGAGCAGTGTAAGGCGCTGATCGACGAGTTCGAGCGTATGCAGGTGTTCTACGTGAACATCGGCGGTGGCGAGCCCACGGTGCGCCCGGACTTCTGGGAACTGGTCGATTACGCGACCGCGCACCATGTGGGCGTGAAGTTCTCCACCAACGGAGTCCGGATCACGCCCGAGGTCGCGGCCCGGCTGGCGGCCAGTGACTACGTCGACGTACAGGTGTCGCTGGACGGCGCCGACGCCGAGGTCAACGACGCCGTGCGCGGCCCCGGCTCCTACGCCATGGCCATTCGCGCGCTGGAGAATCTCGCCGCGGCGGGTTTCCGGGACGCGAAGCTGTCGGTGGTGGCGACCAGGCACAACATCGCGCAGCTCGACGAGTTCCGCGCCATCGCCGAAAAGTACGGCGCGACCTTGCGTTTGACCAGGTTGCGGCCGTCGGGCCGGGGTGCGGACGTGTGGGACGACTTGCATCCCACGCCCGATCAGCAGCGCGTCCTCTACGACTGGCTGCTGCGCAACGGGGAGGGCGTGCTCACCGGCGACTCGTTCTTCCACCTGTCGGCTTTCGGTGCGGCGTTGCCGGGGCTGAACATGTGCGGCGCGGGCCGGGTGGTCTGTCTGGTCGACCCGGTGGGTGACGTCTACGCCTGCCCGTTCGCCATCCACGACCGGTTCCGCGCCGGAAACGTCGTGGCCGACGGCGGTTTCGGGGCCGTATGGCGGTCCTCGGAGTTGTTCGGGGAGCTGCGGGAGCCCAGTGGCGGCGGCGCGTGCGCGTCGTGCAGCCATTACGACGCCTGCCGCGGCGGCTGCATGGCGGCGAAGTTCTTCACCGGGCTGCCCGCCGACGGGCCTGATCCGGAGTGCGTCCAGGGGTACGGCAAAGCGGCACTGGCCGACACGGCGCGGATGATCCCGCGTTCGTCGGTCGACCATTCCCGCCGGGTCGCCCCGCGCGCGGGCGGGCGCAAGAGCGGACCGGTTCCGCTGACGCTGAGTGCGACGCGCCCGGCCGGATTCACGCCGGAACGCCGCCCGGCGCGGGCCTGCGACGAGAGCCCGCTGGCATGAAGCCATGAAGTTTGCCAAAAGTATGCTGAGAGTACAGGTGTGGCTATCGCCCGGCCGTCGACCGGGAGATAGCCGCCCTGTTGCCGGATGCTGGGAAACGGGTGCGAGCGAACACTCGGCATCGGGTGCGGCGCGCGGCCGTTCCGGTCGCGGGCCGGTTTCGCCCGGAAATCTGCCGTTTTTTCCGGACTGTTGATGTCTACCCGCGAAACTCCGCCTAGCATGCCAGGAATGCGCCATGATCGCCTGCCCGATGGATTCGGGGTGCGGATCGATCCCCGGGTACGCGCATACTCCGGCGGGCGGGTTCTGATCGGCGGTTCGCCGGCCAGGTTGCTGCGACTTGCCCCGGAGGCCGCCGAGATGATCGGCGACGGGTACCTGGAGGTGACCGGCCCGAAGTCCGCTGTCGTTGCCAGACGGCTGCTCGACTCCGGGGTGGCCAACCCCCGCCCCCGGCTGCTGCCGTCGCCGGAGGACGTCACCGTCATCGTGCCGCTGCACAACAACGCCGAAGGACTGGCGCGGCTGCTCGCCGCGTTGCGCGGACACAACGTCATTGTGGTCGACGACGGGTCCGACCAGCCGGTGCGGATACCGCGCAATCGTGGCACCCGGTGCCGGGTGACCGTGCTGCGGCACGACCGCAAGCAGGGGCCCGCGGCCGCGCGCAACGCCGGTTTGCGGGCGGCGACAACCGACTTCGTCGCATTCCTGGATTCCGACGTGGTGCCGCGCAGCGGGTGGCTGGAAGTGATGCTCGGCCATTTCAGCGACCCCGGGGTGGCGCTGGTCGCCCCGCGGATCGTCGCGCTGGACCCGGAGTCCAACGCGCTGGCGCGCTACGAGCACACCCGCTCCTCGCTCGACCTGGGCAGGCGCGAGGCGGCGGTGCACTCGCGCGGGCTGGTGTCCTACGTGCCGAGCGCGGCGCTGCTGGCGCGGCGCAGGGCGCTGCTGGAGCAAGGCGGCTTCGACGAGTCGATGCACGTCGCCGAGGACGTCGACCTGTGCTGGCGGCTGGAGCGGGCGGGCTGGCGGCTGCGCTACGAGCCCGCGGCCCACGTGGCGCACGACCACCGGGTGTGCTTCCGCGCGTGGTTCGGCCGAAAGCTGTTCTACGGCACCGGCGCGGCGCCGCTGGGCGAGCGGCACGCGGGAACGGTGTCACCGCTGTCGGTGCCGTCCTGGACGCTGCTGGCCGCGTTCCTGTTCGCGACGCTCACCAAGTGGGGACTGTTCGGCGGCATCGTCACCCTGATCACCGCGCTGGCCCGGTTGCGCCGCGTCTTCGCCGGGCTGGACAACTCCACCCGGATCGCCGCGATCTATCTGGCGCGCGGCTTCTTCGCCGGACTGTGGCGTCTGGCCTCGGCGATGTGCAGGCATTACTGGCCGATCACGGTGCTGGCGATGTTCTTCTCCCGTCGGGTGCGGCGCATCGCGATCACCATGGCCGTCGCGGACGGATTGGCCGACTGGTTCACCCACCGCGACTCGGGCGGCCTCGATCCCGTCCGCTACACGGTCTACAAGCGTCTCGACGACATCGCCTACGGCACCGGCCTGTGGCTCGGCGCGTTCCGCGCGCGCAGCGTGGAAGCGCTGAAACCCACCACACCGTCCCATTGATCGACCTGAAGCACCCGCGATGACCTGGATCTTGCCCGCACCCTCGCCGCGCCGCCGTCCGGCGACGCGGACCGCGCCGAGATACTGAACGGGAGTCCGAATGGCCGACACGCTCATCGTCGGGGGCGGTACCGCCGGGTGTGTCCTGGCGGAGCGATTGAGCGCCGATCCCGCGCATACGGTGCGGCTGCTCGAAGCCGGTCGGATGTGGACCAGTCGCGACGCGATGCCCGCCGAATTGCTGGACGCCGCGTCGCTGCCGATCGGTCCGGAGGCCCCGTGGCTGTGGCGTTACGAGGTGCTCCTCGCCGACGAGCCGCCGGTGCCGGCAACCATCGTGCGAGGCAAGGTGATCGGCGGCTCGGGGGCGGTCAACGGCGGTTACTTCGTCCGTGCCACGGTGGCGGATTTCGACGCCTGGAGCCGGGTGCTCGGCGACTCGGACAGCTGGTCGTTCGATACCGTGCTTCCGCTCTACTGCCGGATCGAACGCGACCTCGACTTCGGCGAACAGCCCTGGCACGGCGACCGCGGCCCGATTCCCGTGGTGCGCAGCTCGGATCCCGCACCGGTCAGCGCCGCGTTCACGGAGGCCTGCCTCGCGTCCGGGTTCGCCGAGGTGCCCGATCTCAATGCCCCCGACAGCGGGGCGGGGGTGGGCGCGGTGCCGTGCAATTGCGACCGAGGCAGGCGCATCGGCCCGTCGATCGGCTATCTGCTGCCCGCGCTGGCCCGCCCGAATCTGACCGTCGCAGGGGAAACGTCGGTCACGCGCATCCGCTTCGACGGAACCCGTGCGGTCGGCGTGGAGTACGTACGCGATGGCGAGAGCGGCATCGAGTGGGCCGACCGGATCGTGCTCTGCGCGGGCGCGATCGAGTCGGCCACGCTGCTGTTGCGCTCCGGCATCGGCGACCCGGAACAGCTGCGCCCCCTCGGCATCCCGGTCGTGCACGCCGCCCCGGTGGGCTCCTGGCTCAGCGACCATCCGGAAGTGGGCATCTCCTATCTGCTGCACCTGGCCGAACCGCCGAGCGTGCCGCTGGAGAGGGTGCTCGAGGTGGACGATGTCGAAATCCGGCCGTACGCCGTGTCGTTCACACCCGGGGTGCGCAGGCTCGGCGTCACGCTGATGCGGCCGCGATCCTCCGGCGTGCTCCGCTTGCGGTCGGCCGACCCCGGCGCCGCGCCGCTGATCGACTACCGCTACCTGACCGCCGACCAGGATCGCGCCCGATTACGCGACGCGGTGGCGACCGCGGGCGGGCTGCTGCGACGAATGAACGCGCGGCCGGTCGATCCGATTCCGCGGCCCGCGGATCTCGATGCCTGGTTACGCGCGAATCTCGCCACTTCGCAACATTTGTCCGGAACCTGTCGAATGGGCCGGGAAAACGATGCGGCCGCCGTGGTGGATGAGCGCTGCCGGGTGCACGGAGTTACCGGGTTGTCCGTGGTGGATCTGTCCGTGGTTCCGGTGCCGCTCGGTCGTGGACCGCAGGCCACGACCATGGTGATCGCGGAAAAGGCGGCCGCACACCTGTGCTCGTGAAGTGAAAGACGGTTCGGTCACAATTTGCCGGGATACGCACCGGGTGTGACCTGGCGGACAAAGCCGAACATCGGTCGTTCCCGCCCTGAATGCGCCGGTACAGTTTGGGGCGGAAAGAAAGGCAAATGGTCAGCAACATCGCAGGTGGGCGACCCCCACGGCCGGGCGTGGAGCCGGGCGCCCAACTGGGTGCGCTCGAAGTCTACGCCGCGCAGGCGCACGGATATCTCGGCGCGGGTGGCGATCAACTTGCCCGCCTCGCCGGTCTGCTGCGTCCCGCCGTGCTGGAGTCCTGGCTGCGCAGCTTGCGCGGCGGGATCGATCCGATGGACGCGGTCGACGGCCGCGGTCTGCGCGGCGCAGATCTGCAGCGCTATCTCCAGGCCCATCCGATCGCCGCGCTGATGCCGCTGATCGACAAATTGCTCGTACAGGACACGGCCAGAACAGGTTTGATCGTCGTGGTGGCCGATCAGTTCGGCCGGGTGCTCTCGGTGCACGGTGGTGACGAACAGGTCGCGGCCGCCGCGGAGATCGGCCTGCGCGCCGGTGACGACCTGAGCGAGCGCCGCATCGGGACGAACGCGGTCGGCCTGGTGGTGCGTACCGGGCGCGCCGCGTGGATCCACGGCCCGGAGCACTTCCTGCACCGGATGCACCAGATCACCGGAGCCGCGGCCCCGGTGCACGATCCGGACGGCAGGCTGGTCGGAGTGCTGATGATCGCGGGCGGCGTCCGGGTGGCCAAGCCGGAGATTCTCGCCCTGATCAAAGCCACCGCAACGGCCGCGGAGATGGACCTGCTGCTCACCGCGATGCGCTCCGGCGAGCGTCGGACCGACGGTCGCGGCAGGCGTGACCCGGCGCAGCCGCACCCGGCGGGCAGGCTCGCGCTCGACGTGCTCGGCCTCGGTCAGCCGCAACTGAGCGTCGCGGATGATCGGGTGCCCCTGTCGCAGCGGCATGCCGAGATCCTGCTGCTGCTGGCCGAACATCCGGAGGGACTCGGCGCCGATCATCTCGCGCTGTTGCTCGACGACACCGATCTGGACAACGGCACCATCCGCGCGGCCGTGTCCCGGTTGCGTGCGGTGGTCGGTCCGACCGTGTTCGGTTCGCGGCCTTACCGTTTGCGCGTTCCGGTCGCAACCGATGTGGAGGCGTTGCGCGCTGCGCTCGACTCCGGTGATGTCGATTCCGCATTACGGCTCTATGCCGGGCCGGTGCTGCCGCGTTCGACCGCGCCCGGCATCATCGACATTCGCGACGAAGTGCGGGTTCGATTGCGCACCGCGGTGCTGGCTTCGGGCGACGCGGCGGTGCTGCGCCGGTGGACCGCGTGTCCGGAGGGGCGCGACGACGCCGCGGCGTGGGCGGCCTACCGGGCCACGGTCGACCGTGACTCGCCGCTGTATGCGCAGATCGAGGCCAAGATCCGGGTACTGGATCGCCGCCTCGGCGCCGATGCAACGCGAATGCAACGTTTCGGCTCATAGTCTGCACAGCCATCGGCGTCGCCGCGGTCGAATGTGATCGCGCATTACGCTTTGCCCTGGACTTCCGGCCCTGGTAGCCGCGTTGGACAAGCGTCCAGAAGTTTTTAGTGCAAATTGTTCCTTTTTATTAACGAAGCGCCTAATGTTCGCAATGCACGGATCACGACCGTGTGACGTAGCTGACATAGCCGTGGCGCCCGCTCCACGGCGATGACGTTGGAGGATTGGCGGCTTTCCGCGCGAGCGTGCCCGAGCACCGCTCGCGCTCTCATCGAATCGCACGTGGTGGTCGACGCCATGCGCCCGGGCTGGGCAGCCGGGTGCAGCGGCTTGTTCGTGCTGCTCGAAAGCGTTCGGACAGCCGTTGTTCCGCCGAGTAGGAGGCTCTGGTGCACGATACGGAGTTGGGTGGGTCCAGCGCGTTGCCGCAGCGTTCCGTCGAGCCGGAGTCGTCCCGGATCGCACCCGAACCGTTCGCTCTGGGGCCCGCGCAGCTCGGCGTCTGGTACGGGCAGCTGCTCGACCCGGACGCGCCGATCAACGTCGCGCAGTACGTGGACGTGCACGGCGAGTTGGATGCCGTTCTGCTGCAAGAGGTCACGGTGGAGGCGGCGCGCGAGTACGAGTCGGTGCTGGTACGGCTGGGGGAATCCGGCGGCGTCCCGCACCAGTACGTCGACTTCGGCCTCTCGGTCGACATTCCGCTGATCGACCTGCGCGACCAGGCCGACCCGGCGGCCGCGGCGCACGCCTGGATGCGCGCGGACGCGAGCGCGCCGGTCGACCTGCGCACCGACCGGCTGTTCGCGGGCGCCGTATTGCGCGTCGCCGAGCGACGGTACTTCTGGTACCTGCGAGCCCATCACATCGTGCTGGACGGCTACGGCGCGCTCACCAACACCATGCGGGTGGCCGAGCGGTACACAGCGCGGGTGCGCGGCACCGAACCCGCGGCCGTGCGACCGGGGACGCTCGCCTCGTTGACGCAGGCCGAACTCGCCTACCGGAGCAGCCCCCGGTTCGAGTCCGATCGCGCGCACTGGGCCGAGCGGGTGGCCGGGCTGGACGGCGCGACCAGCCTCGCCGGTCGCTCCGCATCCCGTGGCGCGACCAACCTGATCGCCGGGCGAGCGCTCACGCCGGAACTCGTCGAACGGATGAACGCGCTTGCCGCGAGCCAGGATTCGACGCTCGCCGTGGTGCTGCTCGCGGCATTCGCCGCCTACCTCGGACGACTGACCGACCGGGACGAGGCGGTGCTGAGCCTGCCGGTGACCGCGCGCACCACCGCGGCGCTGCGGCGCTCGGCGGGCATGCTGTCGAACATCGTGCCGCTGCGGTTGCCGGTCGACGGCAGTTGGGGCGCGTTGCTGCGCGCCACCCGCGTCGAGGTCGCGGGGGCGCTGCGCCACCAGCGCTACCGTCACGAGGACATCCGGCGCGACACCGAGCGCGCCGCCGGTCCGGCGCACCGCGGGCTGTTCGGCCCGCTGGCCAACATCATGTTGTTCCGCAGTGATCTCACCCTCGGCGCCACCGTGGGGCGGTACCACGTGTTGTCCACCGGTCCGGTCGAGGACCTGAGTCTCAACGTCTACTACGGCGACCGGGACCGGGTGCACGTCGACTTCGAGGCCAATCCGCACCTGTACACCGCCGACGACGTCGCCAGGCAGCACGCCCGATTCCTCCGCTATCTGGAGCGCCTGGCCTTCACCGAGCCGGACACCGCGCTCGCCGCCGTGGAAATCGCGACCGAGCTGGAACTCGAGGTCAGCACCCGGATCTGGAACGAGACGGGTTTCGACGTGGAAGCGCAGCTGCCGGGTCGCTCCGTGGCCTTCGCTCCCGTGGCGACGCTGGTGTCGATGTTCGAGGCGCAGGCGGCCCGCACGCCGAGCGCGGTGGCGCTGCGGGCCGCCGGTGCGCCGGACCTGACCTACCGCGAACTCGCCGCGCGCGCCAATCGGCTCGCCCGCACGCTGATCGCGCTCGGCGTCGGGCCCGAAACGCTGGTGGCGCTGCACCTGCCGCGCTCGCCGGAGCTGGTCGTCGCGATGTACGCGGTGCTCGCCGCGGGCGGCGCCTATCTGCCGCTGGATCCGGACCACCCGCCCGAGCGCACCGCGCACATCCTGGCCACGGCCCGTCCGGCCTGCCTGCTGCTCGCCGGGGACGAGCGGCCGCCGGAGCTGTCCGGTCTGCCGGTGGTGCGGGTGGACCGAGCCGCCGAGACGGTCGGGGCGGGGCCGATATGGGACCGGGAACGAGTCGCGGCCTTGCGACCGGAGCATCCGGCGTATGTGATCTTCACCTCCGGGTCGACCGGTCTGCCCAAGGGCGTCGCCATTACCCACCGCGCGATCGTCAACCGGTTGGTGTGGATGCAGCAGACCTACCGACTATCGGCGCAAGACGTTGTGCTGCAGAAGACTCCGGCCACATTCGACGTGTCGGTGTGGGAATTCTTCTGGCCGCTGCAGATCGGCGCGACGCTGGTGCTCGCCCAGCCGGACCGGCACCGCGATCCCGCTTATCTGCGCCGGGTCATCGATGAATACGGCGTCACCACGACACATTTCGTGCCCTCGATGCTCGCGGCGTTCCTCGCCGATCAGCATGCCGCGTTCCGCACGCCGCTGCGCACGGTGTTCGCCTCCGGGGAGGCGCTGCCCGCCGCGCTCGCCCAGCGGCTGCGCGCCGTGACCGGCGTTCGCCTGCACAATCTGTATGGTCCGACGGAAGCGGCGGTCGACGTCACCTTTCACGAAGTCGCCGACACCGATACCCTCTCGGTGCCGATCGGCGCGCCGGTGTTCAACACCAGGCTCCATGTTCTCGACTCGCGGCTTCGGCCGGTGCCGGTCGGGGCGCCGGGTGAGCTGTATCTGTCGGGGGTACAGCTCGCCCGGGGCTACGTGGCTCGACCGGAACTGACCGCGGCGCGGTTCGTGGCCGATCCGTTCGGCGGGCCCGCACAGGCGGGGAACCGGATGTATCGCACCGGTGACCTGGTGCGTTGGACCACGCAGGGCGAGCTGGAGTATCTCGGCCGCACGGACTTCCAGGTGAAGCTGCGCGGTCTGCGCATCGAACTCGGCGAGATCGAGGCCGTGCTCGCCAGGGTGGACGCGGTGGCCCGCGCGGTGGTCGTGGTGCGCGACGACGCGGGGGTCGGCGAGCAGTTGGTGGCCTACGTCGTGGCGGCGGAGCCCGGCGCGGTGCGTCCGGAGCGGCTGCGCGCCGCGGCGGCCGAGGCGCTGCCCGGGTACATGGTGCCCGCCGCCTACGTGGTGCTCGACACATTGCCGGTGAACGCGTCCGGAAAGTTGGATCGCGCCGCTCTACCTGCCCCGAGCAGGGCGTCGACCGGCTACACCGCGCCTGCCACCCCCGTGGAACGGGCGGTCGCGCGGGTGTTCGCCGAAGTGCTCGGTAACGCGCTGGTCGGTCGCGACGACGACTTCTTCGCACTCGGCGGAAACAGTCTGGTGGCCACGCAGGTCGCCGCGCGGCTGTCCGCCGACCTGAACTGCCCGCTCGGAGTCCGCGACGTGTTCGCCGCCTGCACGGTGGCCGAACTCGCCGGGCTCGTCGAGCGGGCCGGTGGATCCGGCGGCGCGTCCTTGGTCGCGCAGCTGCGGGCACGGCCACGGCCGCCGCTGGTTCCGCTTTCTCCGGCGCAGCAGCGCATCTGGTTTCTCAACCGGTTCGAGCGGGCCGGCGCGAGCTACAACATGCCGTTCGTGGTGCGGTTGCGCGGTGCGGTGGACGTCACCGCGCTGCGGCAGGCGCTCGATGATCTGGTTCTCCGGCACGAAGTGCTGCGCACGATCTTCCCCGCGCTGCTGCCCGGCGACGGCGCGGGGCTCGCGGCACGGCAGGTCGTGTTGTCGGTGGCGCCGATCGCCGCCGCGCCGGAGGCGATCGGCGCCACCGACCTCGACGAGCGGCTGAGCGCGTTCGCCGCCCGCGGTTTCGATCTGGAACGGGAGATCCCGATCCGGGCGCGGATCTTCGCGGTGGACGACGGCAGTCACGCCCTCGCGCTGGTCCTGCACCACGTCGCCGCCGACGGGCTGTCGCTGCGCGTGCTGGCCCGCGACGTGATGACCGCGTACGGGGCGCGCCGCGGCGGCAGCGCGCCCGCCTGGGCCCCGCTGCCGGTGCAGTACGCCGACTACAGCCTCTGGCAGCACGAGTTGCTGGGCTCCGCGGACGATTCGTTCGCGGCCGATCGGCTGTCGTTCTGGACCGACGCGCTGGCGGGCGCGCCCGACCAGCTCGACCTGCCCGCCGACCGGCCCCGCCCCGCGGTCGCCTCCGGCCGTGGCGCGGTGTTCGGTTTCGAGTTCCCCGGCGAACTGATCGCCCGGATGAACGAACTCGCCCGCGCGCACGGCGTTTCGACCTTCATGCTGACGCACGCCGCATTGGCCGCGCTGCTGGCGCGGCTTTCCGGCACCGACGACATCGTGATCGGCACCCCGGTCGGGGGTCGGGGTGACCGCGCGCTCGACGACCTGATCGGCATGTTCGTCAACACCCTGGCACTGCGCACCCGGGTGGACGCCGCCGAGCCCTTCACCGCCTTGCTGGCGCGGGTCCGCGAGGACGACCTCGCCGCCTTCGGCCATGCCGAATTGCCGTTCGAGCGGGTGGTCGCGGCGCTGGATCCGCCGCGCTCGCAGGCGCGTCATCCGTTGTTCCAGGTGCTGCTCGCCTTCGACAACGCCGAGGCAATCGCTTTCGAACTGCCCGAACTGTCGGTCGCCACCAGTACCCTGGACACCGGAGTGACCAAGCTGGATCTCCAGCTCACGGTCACCGAGAACGCCGCCGGTGCCGGACTCGGGGAAGGTTCGGCACCGGCGGGGGTTCCCGCGGAATTCACCTACGCCACCGATCTCTTCGACGAAGCCACCATCGCGGGTTACGCGGGCAGGCTGATCGGCTTCTTGTGGGCGATCACCGCCGATCCCGCGATCGCGGTGCGCGATCTGCCTCTCCTGGACGGCGACGAGCAAGCGCGCGCACTCGCGGCGGGGCAGGCCGTCGCGGGCGCGCAGGACCCGGCGGAGACGTTGCTCACCGCCTTCGAGGCACAGGCGTGGCGCACCCCCGACGCGGTCGCGGTACTCGACGCCGAGCGGCGGCTGACCTACGCGGAGTTCGCGGGCGCGGTCAACCGGCTGGCGCGTCGGCTGATCGCCGCGGGGGTGGGGCCCGAGCGGTTGGTCGTGCTCGGCATGCCGCGTTCGGTCGATCTCGTGGTGGCCGCGTACGCGGTGCTGACCGCGGGCAGTGGGTACGTGCCGGTGGACCCGGACCAGCCGGCGGCCCGGGTCGCGCAGGTGATCGCCGCGGCCCGCCCGGTGTGCGTAGTGACCCGATCCCGGGAGGAGGCGGGGGAATTCGCCGATCGATGTGCGCTCGCGGAGCTACCCGCGACGCCGGTGCTCGCGGCCGACGCCCCTGAGGTCGCCGAATACTCCGCCGCGCCGGTCGGCGACGCGCATCGGCTCGCCCCCTTGCGCGCTTCCGGTACCGCGTACGTCATCTTCACCTCCGGTTCGACCGGCCGTCCCAAAGGCGTGGCGGTGCAGCATGACGCGGCGGTCAATCAGGTCAGGTGGATCGCGGACGAATACCGGATCGACGCGAACGATGTCGTGCTGTTCAAGACCTCCGCCACCTTCGACGTGTCGGTGTGGGAGCTGTTCGCGCCGCTCACCCGGGGCGCGCGGATCGTGGTCGCCGACCACGACGGGCACCGCGATCCCCGGTATCTCGCCGCGACCATCGCCGCGCACCGGGTGACGATGACCTCCTTCGTTCCGTCCATGCTCACGGTGTTCGCCCACGCCGCCGCGCCTGCCGCGATCGCGTCCCTGCGCACCGTGCTGGTCGCGGGGGAGGCGATGACGGGTGAGGCCGCCGCCACGTTCGCCGCGGTGAGCCCAGCGCGACTGCACAACCTCTACGGCCCCACCGAATTCACCGTGCACGCCACGTACGCCCCGGTCGACCCGGCCGCGAGCGGTCCGGCGCCGATCGGGCGTCCGGTGCCGGGCAGCCGTGCCATGGTCCTGGACGACCGGTTGCGACCGGTTCCGGACGCCGTGGTCGGCGAGTTGTACTTGTCCGGTGTGCAGCTGGCGCGCGGCTACCTCGGCCGGGCCGACCTGAGCGCGGAGCGTTTCGTCGCCGACCCGTACGGACCGGCGGGCAGCCGGATGTACCGGACCGGGGATCTGGTGCGCCGCCGCCGCGACGGCGCGCTGGAATACCTGGGCCGCGGCGACTTCCAGGTGAAGCTGCGTGGGCAGCGGATCGAGCTCGGCGAGATCGAGGCGGCCTTGCTCGCCATGGACGACGTGCGGGCGGCGGCGGTGCGGGTCGTCGCGCAGCCCTCCGGCGAGACGCTGGCCGCCTACGTGGTCGGCGCGATCGCCCCCGATCGGCTCGCGGCGGAGCTGGAGCAGCGGCTGCGCCCGGTGCTGCCCTCGTACATGGTGCCCACCGCGTACGTCCCGCTGACCGCGATGCCGCTGACTCCGTCGGGCAAGCTGGACCGCAAGGCGCTGCCCGACCCGATGCCGGTCACGAAGGCTTTCCGCGCGCCCCGGACGCCGGTGGAGCGGACCGTCGCCGCGGTGTTCGGGCAGGTTCTCGGCGTCGATCCGGTCGGCTCGGACGACGATTTCTTCGCGCTGGGCGGGAATTCGCTGGTCGCCACGCAGATCGCGGCCCGCTTGGCGGACGCGCTGGACACCGAGGTGCCGGTGCGGGCGCTGTTCGAGTTCCCGACCGTGGCGGCGCTGGCCGCGGACCTGTCCGGCGGCCGGGCGCGTAGCCGGGCGCCGCTGGTCGCCGGGGCGCGCCCGACACTGATCCCGCTGTCCTACGCGCAGCAGCGCATGTGGTTCCTGAACCAGTTCGACGCGGCCTCGGTGGCGGACAATCTGGTCGCCGCCATCCGGTTGCGCGGCGCGCTCGATCAGACCGCGCTGGCGGACGCGGTGGTCGACGTGCTCGCCAGGCACGAGCCGCTGCGCACGGTCTACCCGGCGGCGGAGGGTATTCCGTATCAACTGGTGCTCCCGGTCGAGGAGGCGCGGGTCGGGCTGGTCGCGGAATCGGTCGACGAGCGGCGGCTGACGGAGCGGATTCGCGAACTGGTGGCCACGCCCTTCCGGATCGATCGCGAGCCGCCGGTGCGCCTCGCCCTGCTGCGCCTCGGCGTGGAGCAGCACGTGCTCGTCGTCGCTTTGCATCACATCAGCGCCGACGGTTGGTCGTTGGCACCGCTCACCCGTGATCTCATGCGCGCCTACGACGCTCGCCGTGCGGGCGGCGCACCCGACTGGACGCCACTGACCGTCCACTACGCCGACTACGCGTTGTGGCAGCGGGAGGTCCTCGGCTCCGAGGACGACCCGGATGCGATGCTGGCCGGGCAGATCCGGTTCTGGCGGGGCGAATTGGCCGGTCTGCCGGACGTGACGACGCTGCCCGCCGATCGGCCGCGCCCGGCCGTCGCGTCGGGTCGCGGCGCGCGCCACGCCTTCACCATCGATGCCGCGACGCGGCGCCGGTTGCGCGAGATCGCGGACAGCGCGAACGCCTCGCTGTTCATGGTGCTGCACGCGGCGTTCGCCACACTGCTGGCCGGATTGACCGGGCAGCAGGACATCGTGATCGGCACCCCGGTGGCCGGTCGCGGCGAGCGTGCGCTCGATGAGCTCGTCGGCATGTTCGTCAACACCGTCGTGCTGCGCGCCGATGTGCGGGCCGAGTTGACGTTCACCGGCCTGGTCGCGGCGGTGCGCGAGCGCGACCTGGCCGCATTCGCCCACGCCGACGCGCCGTTCGAGCGTTTGGTCGAGGTGCTCGCCCCGGAGCGGTCGGCGGCCAGGCATCCGCTGTTCCAGGTGATGCTGGACTTGCAGAACACCGCGCGCACCGATCTCGAGCTGCCCGGCCTGACCGTTTCCGGGCTCGACATCGACACGGGAACGGCGAAATTCGATCTGCACCTGTCGGTGACGGAGGCGGCGGACGGTTCCGGTCTCGCCGCGGTCTTCGAATACGCGACCGATCTGTTCGATTCGGCTACCGTCGCGTCGTTCGCCCTGCGTTTGCGCCGGGTGCTCGACGCGGTGGCCGCCGACCCGAGGGTGCCCGTCGGCGCGATCGATCTGCTCAGCCCAGGGGAACGTGCCCGCATCCTGGGCGCCTGGAATGCCACCGGGCACCCGGTGGATCCGGCCGCGACGCTCGTGTCGCTGTTCGAGGCGCAGGCGGCGCGGACGCCCGAGGCGCTCGCGGTGACCTTCGACGGTGCCTCGCTCGCCTACGCCGAGTTCGCGAGCCGGGTGCACCGGCTGGCCAGGCTGCTGGTGTCCGTCGGCGTGCGGCCGGACCAGCCGGTGGCGGTGGGCATGCGGCGGTCGGTCGATCTCGTGGTGGCCCTGTACGCGGTGCTCGCGGCCGGGGGAGTCTACGTTCCGATCGATCCGGAGCATCCGGCCGGGCGGATCGCCGACATACTGCGGACGGTGCGGCCGGTGTGTGTGCTGAGCCGCTCCGAGGACGGGCTCGACCTGTCCGGACGGGCCGCCGGGATGTGGGCGGTGCTGGACGTCGACCTGTTCGATACCGGGGACTATTCCGGCGAACCGCTGACCGACGCGGATCGTCTCGGGACGCTCACGTCGTCGCACACCGCGTATGTGATCTTCACGTCGGGTTCGACGGGTCGTCCGAAGGGTGTGGCGGTTTCGCATTCGGCGATCGTGAACCGTCTGGTGTGGATGCAGACGGCCTACCAGTTGACCGGCGCTGATGTGGTGTTGCAGAAGACTCCTGCGACGTTCGATGTGTCGGTGTGGGAGTTCTTCTGGCCGTTGCAGATCGGTGCGCGCCTGGTGGTGGCGAAGCCGGACGGGCATCGTGACCCGGCCTACCTCGCCGAGATCATCAGCGCGGAGAAGGTGACCGTCACCCACTTCGTGCCGTCGATGTTGGCGGTGTTCGTCGCGGATGCGGCTGCGGCGCGATGCGATTCGCTGCGGTTGGTGTTCGCTTCGGGTGAGGCGTTGCCGCCCAAGCCCGCGCACCGCCTGCGCGAGCTGACCGGCGCGGCCTTGCACAACTTGTACGGCCCGACCGAAGCGGCGGTCGACGTCACCTTCCACGAGGTCGTCGACGCCGATACCGAGTCGGTGCCGATCGGTGCTCCGGTGTTCAACACCCAAGTGTTGGTGTTGGACGCGCGGTTGCGTCCGGTGCCGGTGGGTGTGGCGGGTGAGCTGTATCTCGCGGGTGTTCAGCTGGCGCGGGGTTATGTCGCGCGTCCGGATCTGACCTCCGATCGGTTCGTGGCGAATCCGTATGGGGAGCCGGGTGCGCGGATGTATCGCACGGGTGACTTGGTGGCGTGGACCGAACACGGTGAGCTGGAGTACCTGGGCCGCACCGACTTCCAGGTGAAACTGCGTGGTCTGCGTATCGAACTCGGGGAGATCGAGCAGGCGCTGACCGGTCTGGAGGAAGTCGCTCAGGCGGTAGTGGTCGCGCGCGACGACGCGGGGACCGGCGAGCGGCTCGTCGCCTACCTGGTCTCCGCGTCCGGCGCGGACCTCGATATCGGTGCGCTCGAAGCGACGCTCACCCGGCGTCTCCCGGCGTACATGATCCCGTCGGCATACGTCGTGCTGCCCGAGTTCCCGGTCAACGCCTCCGGCAAGCTGGACCGCCGAGCGCTACCGACGCCCGCGATCGAGCCCGCGCGGTTCCGTGCGCCCGCGACGCCCGTGCAGAAACTCGTCGCCGCGGCGTTCGGCGAGTTGCTCGGCGTCGACCGGGTGGGCCTGGACGACGGGTTCTTCGCCCTCGGCGGCAACTCGCTCACCGCCGCGAGGGTGGCGGCCCGGCTCGGCGCCGCGCTCGACACCCGGATTCCGGTGCGGGCGCTGTTCGACGCACCGACCGTCGCCGCGTTGGCGGCTCGCGCCGAAACGCATCGGGGCGACGGCGGTCGCGTCCCGCTGCGCCCCCGCCCGCGGCCGGAGCGCGTCCCGCTGTCTCCGGCCCAGCAGCGCGTCTGGTTCGTCAACCGCTTCCACGCCGACGAGCAGGCCGGGCCCGCCGCCGCGATCGACAACATCCCGGTCGCGCTGCGCCTCGCCGGTGAGCTCGACGTCGCGGCGATGACCATGGCGTTGGCCGACGTGGTGGCCCGGCACGAGATCCTGCGGACCGTCTACCCGGACGGCTCGGACGGGCCGGAACAACTGGTCCTGCCGCCGTCCGCGCCCGACCTCCCGGTCACACATGTGGCCGAAACCGCACTGGCGGAACAGCTTCGGGAGCTGGCGGCCGCGCCTTTCGATCTGACCACGGAAACACCGCTGCGGGCAGCGTTGTTCGCGATCGACGGCGCGCCACAGGCGGAATACGCGCTCGCCCTGGTGCTGCACCACATCGCCGCGGACGGTTTCTCGCTCGGTCCGCTGGCCGAGGACCTGATGACCGCCTACTCGGCGCGCCGGGCCGGGGCAGCGCCCGAGTGGGATCCGCTGCCGGTGCAGTACGCCGACTACACGCTCTGGCAGGCCGATCTCGCCGACACCGAGCGGCAACTCGACTACTGGCGCGGCGCCCTCGACGGCCTGCCGGAGCAACTCGAACTGCCCACCGACCGTCCCCGTCCGGCGATCTCCTCCCATCGCGGTGCGACGCACCGCCTGCGGATCGATTCCGACCTGCACAGCGAGCTGGGCGAGCTGGCGCGCAAACGGGAGACCACGCTGTTCAGCACGGTGCACGCGGCCTTGGCGGTACTGCTGGCCCGGCTGTCGGGCGGCGCCGACATCGCGATCGGCACCCCGGTCGCGGGACGCGGTGACGCGGCGCTGGACCGGCTCGTCGGCATGTTCGTGAACACGCTGGTGCTGCGCACCGCCGTCGACTCCAGAGCCAGGTTCGAGACCGTGCTGGACGCGGTGCGCGACCAGGACATCGACGCGCTCTCGCACGCCGACGCGCCGTTCGAGCGGCTCGTCGAGATGCTCGCTCCGACCCGCGCGCGCAACCGTCATCCGCTGTTCCAGGTGGCGCTGACCTTCCAGAACTTCGCCTTGCCCGAGCTCGAGCTGCCTGATCTACGGGTGCGCGCGCAGGAGTTCGACGCGCCGGTGGCCGAGTTCGACCTCCAGTTCACCGTGCTCGAGTCGAACGACCCGGACGGGCGCGCCGACGGCATGCAGGTCGAGATCCGCTATGCCACCGATCTTTTCGACGCGCCGTCGGTCACCGTTCTCGGCAGGCGGTTCACTCAGGTGCTCGCCGCCATCGCCGCCGATCCCACCGTGGTCGTGGGCGACATCCAGTTGCTCAGCGCCGAGGAGCAGCATCGCGCTTTGTACGAGTGGCCGGTCGGCGGCCCCGACGTCGCGGACGCCACCGGCAGTGTGGCCGAGCGTTTCGCGCGGGCCGCCGCGCTGGACCCGGCCGCCGTCGCGGTGCGCGACGGGGCACGGTCGCTGGCCTATGCCGAACTCGACGACTGGTCCAACCGATTGGCGCGGCGGCTGATCGCCGCGGGCGTCGGGCCGGAAACACTGGTGGCCGTCGCCCTGCCCCGCTCGGCGGAACTGGTGGTCGCCCTGCTCGCGGTGCTCAAAGCGGGCGGCGGATACCTGCCGATCGATCCGGCCTACCCGGACGACCGGATCGAATACGTCCTCGACGATGCCCGGCCGATCTGCGCGATCGCGGGGGCCGCCACCGAGTTGCCGCGCGGCTGGTTCGGCGGACCGGTGATCGACGTCGCCGCACCGAACCTCGTCGAGTTCGGCGGCGAGCCGGTCACCGATGTGGATCGGCGCACCCCGCTGCGCTCCGGTCATGTGGCCTACGTCATCTACACCTCCGGTTCCACCGGCAGGCCCAAAGGCGTTGTGGTGCCGCATCGCAACGTGCTGCGGCTGCTGGACAACACGCGGCGGCGCTTCGGCTTCGGCCCGGCGGACGTGTGGACCCTGTTCCACTCCTACGCCTTCGACTTCTCGGTCTGGGAAATGTGGGGACCGCTGCTGTCCGGCGCGACGGTGGTGGTGGTCGACTACTACACCTCGCGCTCGCCGCGGCAGTTCCGTGAGCTGCTGCTCGCCGAGCGGGTCACCGTGCTCAACCAGACACCGTCGGCGTTCTATCAGCTCGTCGCCGCCGATCTGGCCGAACCGGAACCCGCCGCGTTCGCGTTGCGCGTCGTCGTCTTCGGCGGCGAGGCGCTGGAGCCGCAGCGCCTCGGCGGTTGGCTCGCCCGCTACCCGGACGCGCCGCGCCTGGTGAACATGTACGGCATCACCGAGACCACGGTGCACGTGTCCTATCGGGAGATCGACGGGCACACCGGCTCGGCCGGCGTGATCGGCGCCGGGTTGCCCGGACTGACCGTTCGCCTGCTCGACGACCGGTTGCGGCCGGTCCCGGTCGGCGTGCCCGGCGAGATCTACGTCTCCGGCGGCCAATTGGCGCGCGGCTACTTGCGCCGTCCCGCACTGACCGCGGGCCGCTTCGTCGCGGACCCGTACGCGAGCGACGGAGCGCTCACCTACCGCTCCGGCGATCTGGCCCGCTGGACCGCCGACGGCGAGCTGGAGTATCTCGGGCGCGCGGACCAGCAGGTGAACCTGCGCGGCTTCCGCGTCGAACTCGGTGAGATCGAGGCCGCGCTGCTCGAGGCGTCCGAAGCGGTCCGGGAAGTGGCCGTGGTGGTGCGCACCGATCTGGTGGACGAACCGCGCATCGTCGCGTACGCGGTCGGCGCGGACGACTCCGTCGACACCGCCGCGCTGCGACAAGCCCTGGTGTATCGCCTGCCCGAGCACATGGTGCCCGCCGCGATCGTCCCGCTGCCGCGCATCCCGTTGACGGTCAACGGCAAGCTGGACCGCGCCGCGCTGCCCGCGCCACGGTTCGAATCGACCACCTACCGGGCGCCGTCCACGCCGAGCGAACGGGTCGTGGCGGAGGTGTTCGCCGAAGTGCTGGGCGCGGAGCGCGCCGTCGGCGCCGACGACGACTTCTTCGCGCTCGGCGGCAGCTCCCTGCTGGCCGCGAAAGCGGTCACCAGGATCGGCGCGGCGCTGGGCCGGACCGTCGGTGTGCGCGCGCTGTTCGAAGCTCCCAGGGTCGCGGACCTCGCGGCGGCGGCGAGCGCGGTGGCCATGGGAGGCACCCGGCCCGCGCTGGTGGCGGCGGCGCGCCCGGAGCGGGTCCCGCTCTCGCCCGCGCAGCAGCGCATGTGGTTCCTCAATCGGTTCGACCAGTCCTCCACCGCCTACAACATCCCGGTGGCCCTGCGGCTGTCCGGCCGGCTGGACGTGCCCGCCTTGCGCGCCGCGCTCGGTGACGTGGTCGCCCGGCACGAGGCGCTGCGCACTCGCTATCCGGAGATCGACGGCGAACCGGTGCAACTCGTCGAACCCGCCACCGCTCCGGCGCTGCGGCCGATCGATGTCGCGGAAGGCGAACTACCGCGGCGGGTCCGGGAACTGGCGGAGACGACCTTCGACGTCACCGCCGAGATTCCGGTGCGGATGCGATTGTTCCGCGTGGTCCGCACGGGCGCGCGGCCGGATTTCGTGCTCGCCGCGGTGCTGCACCACATAGCCGCCGACGGCTCGTCCATCGCACCGTTCGTGCGGGATCTGATGGTCGCCTACACCACGCGCCGTGGTGGCGCTGCGCCGGACTGGACACCGCTGACCGTGCAGTACGCCGATTACGCACTGTGGCAACGCGATTTGCTCGGCGCCGAGGACGACGCCGAATCGGTGGCGGCCCGCGAGATTCGTTTCTGGACCCGGACACTCGCCGGACTGCCGGATCAGCTGGCGCTGCCGACCGACCGCCCCCGCCCCGCGCGGCAGACCCTGCGCGGGGACAAGGTTCCGCTGACGATCGGCGCGCGGCTGCACGCGGATCTGGCCGCCCTCGGCCGGCGGCACGGCGCGACGCTGTTCATGGTGGTGCACACCGCTTTCGCCGTGCTGCTCGCGCGGTGGTCGGGCGCCGGTGACATCGCGATCGGCACGCCGGTCGCCGGACGCGGCGCCGCCGAACTGGACGACGTCATCGGGATGTTCGTCAACACTCTCGTCCTGCGCGTCGGGGTCGACGGCGGCGAGTCGTTCGCTGGGCTGCTGGCCCGGGCGCGGGCCGCCGACCTTGCGGCGCTGGAACACGCGACCGTGCCGTTCGAACGTCTGGTGGAAGTGCTCAACCCGGTGCGCTCCACCGCACGCCACCCGTTGTTCCAGGTCGGCTACTCGTTCCAGAACCATGAGCGCGGACAGCTGCTGCTGCCCGAACTCGAGATTCGCGAGTTCGAGTTCGACATCGGCGTAGCGCAATTCGACCTGCACCTGTTCGCGGTGGACGCCTACGACGCCGACGGCGCGCCCGACGGCATCGAGCTGTCCCTCGGCTACGCCACCGATCTGTTCGAGCGCGCGACGGCGTTCCGGTTCGCCGCCCAACTGCGCCGGGTGCTGGAAACGATCGCGGCGCGGCCGGAACTGCCGGTGGGCGACATCGACCTGCTCGGGACCGACCGATCGCAGGTGCTCGCCGAATGGAACCGGACCCGGCGGCCGGTCCCGCGGGCCACGCTGGCGGATCTGTTCGACGCGCAGACCGCGCGCAGCCCGCATGCGGTCGCGCTGGTGGACGCGACGACCGGCGAAGAGCTGCGCTACGCCGAGTTCGACGAACGGGTGAACCGGTTGGCGCGCAGGCTCATCGCGTCCGGTGTCGGACCGGAGTCGACGGTCGTGCTGGCGATGCGCCGCTCGCTCGAACTGGTGGTCGCGATGTACGCCGTGGTGCGGGCGGGCGGCGCTTATGTGCCCATCGATCCGGACCACCCGGCCGAGCGGATCGCCCACATCGTGGCCACCGCGGCGCCGGTCGTGGTCCTGACCACCTCACGCGACGGGTTCCCGTTCGAAATCGACTGCACGGTCATGGAAATCGATCGGCTCGACGTCGCCGGGCTCGCCGCGACGGCGATCACCGACGCGGACCGGGTTGGTCCGCTGCGTCCCGAGCATCCGGCGTACGTCGTCTTCACCTCCGGCTCCACGGGCGTGCCCAAGGGCGTGACGGTTCCGCACGCCGCGATCGTCAATCAGCTCGTCTGGCTGGCGGACAGATACGGCCTCGGCGCGAACGATCGCGTGCTGCTGAAGACGCCCGCGACCTTCGATCTGTCGGTGTGGGAGTTCTGGTCCGCGCTGGTCACCGGCGGTTCGCTGATCGTCACCGCGCCCGGCGCCGAACGTGACCCGGACCTGCTGCGCGCGTTGCTGCGCCGCCACGGCGTCACCGTGCTGCACGCGGTGCCCGCCCTGATCGGCATGCTGCTGGCGGCCGAGCCGGGCGCCGCGCTGCCGGAGACCCTGCGTCACGTGCTGGCCATCGGCGAGGCGCTGCCGTCGGCCACCGCCGTGGACTTCCTGTGCCGTCATAGCGGAACCGCGCTGGACAACCTCTACGGCCCCACGGAGACGGCGGTGTCGATCACCGCGTTCACGCTCGACACTCAGCCGGAGCACACCGTCCCGATCGGGTCGCCCGCCTGGAACAGCCGGGTCTACGTGCTGGACGGGCGCTTGCGGCCCGCGCCGATCGGAGTGCCCGGCGAGCTGTACCTCGCGGGCGCGCAGCTGGCGCGCGGCTACCAGCGCCGTCCGGCGCTGACCGCCGACCGCTTCGTGGCCGATCCGTTCGCGGTCGAACTCGGTGCGGCGGCCGGCGAGCGGATGTACCGCACCGGCGACATCGTGCGCTGGCGTCCCGACGGCACCCTGGAATACCTCGAGCGCGCCGACTTCCAGGTGCAGATCGGCGGCTTCCGCATCGAGCTCGGCGAGGTGGAGGCCGCGCTGCTGCGGCAACCCGGGGTGGCCGCGGCCGTCGCGGTGGCGAAGGCCGACGACCGCGCGGGAACACGGCTCATCGCGTATGCCGCGGTGCCGGAGGCGGATCCGGTCACGTACGCCGACCTGGCCGTGTCGCTGCGCGCCGCGGTGGCCGCGCGACTGCCCGCATACATGACGCCCGCCGCCGTCGTCGTGCTGGCGGCGCTGCCGCTCACGGCCAACGGCAAGATCGATCGTTCGGCGCTGCCCGAGCCGCTGTTCGCCGAGACGGCCTTCCGCGCGCCGTCCGGTGCGTTGGAGCGACTGGTCGCGGACGCGTTCGCGGAGGTCATCGGCGTGGACGCGGTGAGCGTGGACGACGACTTCTTCGCCAGGGGCGGCAACTCCCTGATGGCCACCCGGCTCGCGGCCCGGCTCGGCGCGGCACTCGGCGGTCATGTCGCGGTGGCCGCGGTGTTCGAAGCCCCGACGCCCGCCGCACTCGCCGAACGCATCGCGGCCACCGAGCGCGGCATGGCCCGGCCCGCTTTGGTCCGTCGCGCCGATGCAGGGCCGGTGCCGCCCGCGCCCGCGCAGCAGCGCATCTGGGTGCTCGACCGGCTCACACCGGACTCGTCGGCCTATCACATTCCCACGGCGCTGCGGCTGCGCGGCCGGCTGGATGCGGCGGCGCTGGCGGCGGCGCTCGGCGATGTGCTCGACCGGCACGAGACGCTGCGCACCAGGTACCCGGACACCGGGGACGGACCTGTCCAGGAGGTCGTGCCCGCGTCGCCGGTCGACCTGACACCGATTCCGGTGGACCGATCGGAACTGGACACGCGGATAGCGGAATTCGTGTCCCCCGCCTTCGATCTCGCTTCCGCGCCGCCGGTGCGCGCCGCCCTGTTCACCCCCGCCGCCGACGAACACGTCCTGGTGGTCGTGCTGCACCACATCGGTGCGGATGGATACTCGATCGCACCGTTGACCGCCGACCTGGTGCGCGCCTATCTGGCCAGATCCACCGGACACGCGCCGGACTGGGCCCCGCCCGCGATCCGTTACCGCGACTACAGCGCCTGGCAGCACGAGCTGCTCGGCGACGGCGCCGACCCCGACAGCCTGCTGGCGCGCCAACTCGCCTTCTGGCGCACCGAATTGACCGGTGCGCCGGAACTGCTCGCCCTGCCCACCGATCGACAGCGACCGGCCAGGCGAACCATGCAGGGGGCAAGCGTTAGCCGGGAGATCGACGCCGAGCGCACCGTCCGCCTGGAGCGACTGGCCCGCGAACACGGCGGCACACTGTTCACCCTGGTGCACAGCGCGCTCGCGGTGCTGCTGGCGAAACTGTCCGGCGCGGGGGAGGTCACGGTCGGCGTGCCGGTCGCCGGGCGCGGCGTCCGCGAGCTGGACGAGCTGGTCGGCATGTTCGTCAACACCGTGGCGTTGCGCACCGAGGTCGATCCCCGTGCGAGTTTCGGCGAGCTGCTGCGCCAGGTCACCCGGCGGGATCTGGCGGCGTTCTCGCACGCCGACGTCCCGTTCGATCAGGTGGTCGAGGCGCTGGGCGTCACCCGTTCGGGCTCGTACGCGCCGCTGTTTCAAGTACTGCTCACCTTCCAGAACTTGCCGCGGGCGGAGGTGGAACTGCCCGGCCTCGCGGTCGAGGCGATCGACCTGACGTCGGCGGAGGCGAAGTTCGACCTCCAGGTGACCGTGCTGGAGCAGTTCGCCGCCGACGGTGCGCGCGCCGGTATGGAACTGCGCGTCGGCTACGCGACCGACCTCTTCGACGAACCGACGGCGCACGCGTTCGGTGACCGCTTGCTGCGGGTGCTGGAGGCGGTGGCCGCGGATCCGGCGGCGGCCCTTCGCGCGATCGACATCCGTTCCGCGGCCGAACGGCTGCCCCGGCCCACCGCGTCGGTGGCGGACCTGCCCGCGCTGATCGCCCGGACGGCACGGGCCGTCCCCGCCGCCACCGCGTTCGAGCACGGCGATCGGCTGGTCTCCTTCGGCGAGCTCGACGCGAAGCTCGCGTCCGTCGCCAAGGCGATGGGCCCGGCGGCCAAACCCGAAGCCCTGATCCATGTCTCGCTCGCCGGGCTGGTGCCCGGCCTGCTCGCCGCACTCGGCGGCAGCGGTCTTGCGGCCTTGCTGCGGACCCTGCCCGCCACCGCCGAGGCGCTGCTCGCCGACTCGGCGGCGGCCATCGATTCGGAAGGAAACCGCTGATGACCCACGCAGACGCCGTGCGCCGCGGCTACGGCATCGACGACCTGCCCGGTCTCATCGCGATTGTCGCCGGGCTGGACCCGCAGCGCGTGGCGTTGCGGCACGGGCAGCTCACCGTCACCTACGCGGCGCTGGCCGACGAACTCGCGGCCCTGTCCGAAGTCATGGGCGCGGAGGTGGGCGCGGAGGCGCTGGTTCCGGTGGTGGTCTCCGGTCGACTGCCCGCGCTGCTGGAATCCGGTGACGGCGCGCTCGGCGCGGTGCTGGACGCGCTGCTCGACGACGCGCTCGCGGCCGCGCCGGATCTCCCGGCGACCACCACCGCGCCGGTCGAGACATTGGTGAGCCTGTTCGAGGAGCAGGTGTGGCGGACTCCGGACGCGATCGCCGTCGAATACGCGGGAATCACCCTCACCTATGCGGAATTCGACGGCCGGGTCAACGCGCTGGCCCACCGCTTGGTCGAACTCGGCGTGCGGCGGAACTCGCTGGTGGGCTTGGCCGTGCGGCGCTCGATCGACCTGCTGGTCGGCATGTACGCGATCCTGCGTGCGGGCGGCGCGTACCTGCCGATCGACCCGGATCATCCGGCCGACCGCATCGGCTATGTGCTCGCGGTCGCCGAGCCGGCGCTCGTGCTGACCACCACGCGCGACGAGCCCGACTTCGGCGGTGCGGTCGCGACGCTGCGGATCGACGAATTCGCGGGCTCGCCCACGCCGGATGCGCCCGCGGTCGCCCGGTCGGCCGACGACCTCGCCTACGTGATCTTCACGTCCGGCTCGACCGGCATGCCGAAGGGCGTCGCCGTCTCGCACCGCGCGATCGTGGCGAATCTGCGCTGGCGGCAACGGATGTACCGGCTGCGCGCCGACGACGTGGTGTTGCAGAAGACGCCGTTCACCTTCGACGTGTCGGTGTGGGAGTTCTTCTGGCCGTTGCAGGTCGGCGCCCGGCTGGTCGTCGCGGAGCCGGACGGTCATCGGGACCCGGCGTACTTGGCGCGCGTGATCGCCGAAAGCGGTGTCACGGTGGCGCATTTCGTGCCGTCCATGCTCGCGGTCTTCGTCGCCGAGCCGGTCGCGGTGGACTCGCTGCGGCTGGTCTTCGCCTCGGGTGAGGCGCTTGCGGCCGCCACCGCCGCGGCCTTCCGCGACGTCTGCGGGGCGACGCTGCACAACCTGTACGGGCCCACCGAGGCGGCGGTCGACGTCACCGCGCACGAGGTGACCGGCGCGGACGTGGCGGGCGTGCCGATCGGCGTCGCCGCCGACGACACCGAGTTGCTGGTGCTCGACGACAGCCTGCGTCCGGTGGCGCGCGGCGTCGTCGGTGAGTTGTACCTGGCAGGCGTGCAATTGGCCCGCGGTTATGTCGCCCGGCCGGGCCTGACCGCCGAGCGATTCGTGGCGAACCCCGAGGGACCGGCCGGGGAGCGGATGTACCGCACCGGCGACCTGGTGCGCTGGGCGCCCGGGGTGGAGGGCGGGCCGGAGGAACTGGAGTATTTGGGCCGCACGGACTTCCAGGTGAAGTTGCGCGGCCTGCGGATCGAACTCGGCGAAATCGAGGCGGCGCTGCTGCGCCACCCGCGCGTCACCCAGGCGGCGGTGGTGCTGCACCGGCACGCGAGCGGCGATCATCTGATCGGCTACGTGGTCGGCGACGCGGTCGAGACCGCCGAGGTACTGGACTCCGTCCGCCGCGAGCTGCCCGACTACATGGTGCCGACGCTGCTCGTCGCGCTGGCGGCGATGCCGTTGAACGCGAACGGCAAGCTGGACCGCAGAGCGCTTCCCGAGCCGCGATTCGATTCCGGGACAACGGCTTATCGGACGCCGGAGACCGCGGCGGAGACGGCGGTCGCCGCGATTTTCGCCGAGCTGCTCGACGTGCCGCGCGTGGGCGCGGATGACGACTTCTTCGCGCTGGGCGGCAATTCGCTGCTCGCCACCCGCGCTATCGCCCGGATCGCCGCGGCCATCGGCGCGACCGTGGACGTGCGCGATTTCTTCGATCGTCCCACCGTGGCCGCGGTGGCCGCGTCGGCGCATCCGGTCGCGGCGCGTCCGCCGCTGGTGGCCGGTCCGCGCCCGGAGCATGTTCCGCTCTCGCCCGCCCAGCGGCGCATGTGGTTCCTCAACCGGTTCGGCGCCGACACCGATCAGGCCCGCGAGCTGGGCGCCGCCGCCGTGGACAACATCCCGGTGGCGCTGCGCTTGCGCGGCCCGCTGGACGTCGCCGCGCTATCGGCGGCGATCACCGATCTGGTGGCCAGGCACGAAGTGCTGCGCACCGTGTATCCGCAGACCGCCGAGGGGCCTGCGCAGTCGGTGCGACGCGTACACGCGGTGTTCGACCTGACGCCCGCCGAAGTGCCGCGGGAGCGGTTGGCCGCGGCGATCCGCCGGGTGGCGAGCCAGGGCTTCGACGTGGCGGAGGAGATCCCGGTGCGGGTGCGCCTGCTGCGCTGCGAATTCGAGGACCACACGCTCGTGCTCGTCGTCCACCACATCGCGGCCGACGGCGTCTCGCTCGTGCCCCTGATGCGCGATCTGGCCGCGGCCTATGCCGCGCGGCGCGACGGCCGCGGGCCGGAGTGGACTCCGCTGGCCGTGCAGTACGCGGACTACGCGCTGTGGCAGCGACGGGTCCTCGGTGCGGAGACCGACGCGGAGTCCGTGGCAGCGCGCCAGCTCGCCTTCTGGCGCGCCGAATTGGTCGAGCTGCCCGCGCAATTGGATCTGCCCGCCGATCGGCCGCGTCCTGCCGCGCCCTCGTACCAGGGCGCCACCTACGAGTTCGCCGTCGACGCCGCGCTGCGCTCCGGCGTCGAGACGATCGCGGCACGCGTTCGCGCGACGCCGTTCATGGTGCTGCACGCGGCGCTGGCCGCCCTGCTGGCCCGGTTGTCCGGTACCGAGGACATCGCTATCGGCACACCGGTCGCCGGCCGGGGCGAGGCCGTTCTCGATGACCTGGTCGGCATGTTCGTCAACACCCTCGTGCTGCGCACCGAAGTGGACGCCGCGCGCGGTTTCGCCGACTTGGTGGCGCACGCCGCCGACCGCGACCTGCGCGCCTTCGCGCACGCCGACATCCCGTTCGAGCAGTTGGTGGAGGCGCTGAACCCGGCGCGTTCGGCCGCCCGGCATCCGCTGTTCCAGGTCGCGCTGTTCATGCAGAACATCGGGCCGATCGCGCTGACCATGCCCGGTCTCGACACCGAGCAGGTCGACTTCGACTCCGGTTTCGCGAAGTTCGACCTCCAGCTCACGGTGTCCGAACTCGCCGACAGCTACCGCGCCGAATTCACCTACGCCACCGACCTGTTCGACGCCGCGACGGTGCGAGAGTTCGCCGCGAAGTTCGTCCGGCTGTTGCGTGCGGCGGTGGACGACCCGGACGCGCCGGTCGGGGATCTCCCGCTGCTCGACGCGGGCGAGCTGGATTACGTCACCGCGAGCTGGAACGCCAGCGGGCACCGAGTGCCCGACCGGTTCCTGCACGAGGGTTTCGACGCGCAGGTGCGCCGTACCCCGGATGCCGTCGCGGTGGTCACCGACGGCGAGCGGCTGACCTACGCCGAGCTGTCCGACCGCGCCGACCGGCTGGCCAGGATGCTGATCGGGATCGGCGTCGGCCCGGAAGCGCTGGTCGTGCTGGCCCTGCCGCGCTCGGTGGAACTGGTCGTCGCCATGTACGCGGTGGCGCGGGCGGGCGGCGCGTACGTCCCGGTGGACCCAGGGCATCCCGCCGAACGCATCGGCCACATCCTCGACACCGCGCGACCGCAGGCCGTCCTGACCATGAGCGATAGCGGTTTCGACGCGGCCGCGCCGGTCTCCGTTCCGGTGTATCAGCTGGATGAACTCGATCTTTCCGCCTACCCCTCCGGCAAGATCGGCGACCGCGAACGCCACGGCGCGCTGCACCCGCAGCATCCCGCCTACGTGATCTTCACTTCCGGGTCCACCGGAAAGCCGAAGGGCGTGGCGGTCAGTCACCAGGCGATCGCCAACCAACTGGCCTGGATGCACGCGGAGTACCGTCCGCGCACCGGCGATGTCTACTTGCAGAAGACCGCGAGCACCTTCGACGTCTCGCTGTGGGGCTACTTCCTGCCGTTACGAGCGGGCGCGACCATGGTGCTGGCCGCACCGGACGGACATCGCGATCCGCGCTATCTCGCCGAGACCGTCGCCCGCTATGGCGTCACACTCACCGACTTCGTGCCATCGATGCTCGCGGTGTTCGCCGCGCACGCCGCGCCGGGCGAACTCGACTCGCTGCGTGACGTGTTCGTCATCGGCGAGGCGCTGCCGCCGGAGACCGCCGCCGCGTTCCGGCAGGTGTGCGACGCGGGCCTGCACAACCTCTACGGCCCCACCGAGGCGGCGGTGTCCATCACCAGCCGCGAGGTCACCGAGGTGGACTCGCCGCAAGTGCCGATCGGCGAGCCGGAGTGGAACTCGCAGGTATACGTGCTGGACGGACGGTTACGGCCAGCGCCGATCGGCGTGCAGGGCGAGCTGTACCTCGCGGGAGCGCAGCTGGCGCGCGGCTACCACGGCCGCGTCGACCTCACCGCCGATCGCTTCGTCGCCAATCCCTTCGGCGCGCCGGGCGCCCGCATGTACCGCACCGGCGACCTGGTGCGCTGGAGCCGTGACGGCGAGCTGATCTATCTGGGCCGCAGCGACTTCCAGGTGAAGTTCCGCGGTCGGCGCGTCGAACTCGCCGAAATCGAGACAGCGCTGCTTGCGGCGGCCGGGGTCGGCCAGGCCGCGGCGCGGCTGGTCACCGGACCGGCGGGAGAGTTCCTGGCGGGCTATGTGATCGCAGCGCCGGGTGCGACGCTCGACCTCGACGCGGTGAAATCGTCCGTCGCTCAGCGTCTTCCCAACTACCTGGTGCCGACCGCAGTGGTCGAGCTGAACGAATTCCCCCGCAACACCAGCGGCAAGCTCGATCGCTCCGCCCTGCCGATCCCGGTGCTCGCGGCCGAGCGCTTCCGTCCGCCGGTGAGCGCCGCGCAACGTCTGGTCGCCGCGGTGGTCGCGGAGGTGCTGCGGGTCGAGCGGGCCGGGCTGGACGACGATTTCTTCGCTCTCGGCGGTAGCTCGCTGGACGCCACTCAGGTCAGCGCCCGCACGGGTGAGGCGATGGGAGTACGCGTTCCGGTGCGCGCGCTGTTCGACGCGCCCACGGTGGAGGGCTTCGCCGCCGCCGTCGAGCGGCTCGGCGCCGCCGGGGCGCCGCGACTCCCGCTGGTCCGCCGTCCACGGCCCGAGCGGGTGCCGCTCTCGCCCGCACAGCAGCGCCTGTGGTTCCTCAACCGCGTCGAGAGCCAGGACGGCGCCGACAGCGTGTACAATTTGCCGATCGTGCTGCGGCTGACCGGCCGCCTCGACGTGACGGCGCTGGAGCGCGCCGTACTCGACGTGCTCGCCCGGCACGAGACGCTGCGCACCACCTTCCCCGAAACCGACGACGGGCCCCGCCAATCCGTTCGCGACGCCGCCGATATCGGCCTGAGCCTGCATCCGGTGCCGATCGACCGCTCCGCGCTGGAGGACGCCGTGGCAGGCATTGTCGGCGCCGGGTTCGACGTGACCGCCGAGTTGCCGTGCCGGGTCGCGCTGCTCGCGGTGGACCGGGTCGACGAGGCGCGCGGCGTCACCGGCGACGAATACGTGCTGGTGTTCGTCGTGCACCACATCGCCGCCGACGCCTTGTCGATGGTCCCGCTGGTCACCGACCTGGTCGGGGCCTATCTCGCGCGCCTGACCGGCCGGGGGCCGGGCTGGGAGCCGCTGGCGGTGCAGTACGCCGACTACAGCCTCTGGCATCGGGAACTGCTCGGCGCCGAGGACGTCCCCGGGGATCTCGCCTACCAGCAGCTGCGCTTCTGGCGCGACGTGCTGACCGGCGCGCCGCCGCAACTGCCCCTCCCGGTCGATCATCCACGGCCCGCGATCCCCTCGCACGAGGGAGCGGGCGTCGATTTCCTGATCGAGCCCGAGGTCGTCGCCGGCTTGCGCGCGCTGGCCCGGCGCGGCGGCGCGACGTTGTTCATGACGCTGCACGCGGCCTTCGCCGCCACCCTGGCCCGGTTGAGCGGCAGCGCCGACATCGTGATCGGCTCGCCCGTCGGCGGACGCGGAGAGCGGGCGCTGGACGCACTCGTCGGCATGTTCGTCAACACCCTGGCGTTGCGCACCCGAGTAGCCGCCGACGCCTCGTTCGCCGCGCTGCTGAGCGAGGTGCGCGAGGCCGATCTGGCCGCGTTCGCCAACGCCGACCTGCCGTTCGAGCGCCTGGTGGACGTCATGGCGGTGGATCGCTCCGCGGGCACGCATCCGCTGTTCCAGGTGATGTTCAGCTTCGAGACCGCGACGCCCGCATTCGGCGGGAAAGCCATGGAGGTGCCGTGGCTGTCGGTGCACCCGGTCGAGATCCCCGACAACGGAGCGAAATTCGACCTGCACTTGGTGGTGGCGGAGCGCGCGGATTCGGCGGGACTGTCGGGCACCCTGCGCTACGCGACCGATCTGTTCGACGCCGCGACCGTCGAGTCGTTCGCCGACCGCTTCCAGCGGATGCTGGCCGCCGTCGCGGTCGACGCCGGTGCGCGGATCGGTGACATCGAACTGCTTTCGGACGCCGAACGCACACGGGTGTTGCGGGTGTGGAATGCCACCGAGCGCCCGTTCCCCGAATCCGACACGCTCGCCTCGCTGTTCGCCGCGCAAGTCGAACGCACACCGGACGCGCCCGCGGTCACCTTCGAGGAGACGCCCGACCACCACCCCTCGACGAGTCGCTCCGCGACGCTCACGTATTCGGAATTCGGCCGGCGGGTCAACCGGCTGGCGCGGTGGCTCGTCACCCAGGGCGTCGGCCCGGAAACGCTGGTGGCGCTCGGTATGCGCCGATCCCTCGACCTGGTGGTGGGCATGTACGCGGTCACCGTCGCGGGCGGCGGGTACGTGCCACTCGATCCCGACCACCCCGCCGAACGCACCGCCCACATCCTGGCCACCGCCGCTCCGGTGTGCGTACTGACCGCCGGCGCGGACCTGAACTGCGGCGTGCCCGAGACGCGGATCGACCGGCTGGACCTGTCCGTTTACCCGGACACCCCGCTCACCGACGCCGACCGGCGCGCTCCGCTGCGCCCGGCGAACACCGCCTACGTGCTGTTCACCTCGGGTTCCACGGGCAAGCCGAAGGGTGTCGCGATGAGTCACCGCGGCATCGTGAACCGGTTGTGCTGGATGCAGTCCGCGTACGCCGCGCTCGGGCCGGGTGATGTGCTGTTGCAGAAGACGCCCGCCACCTTCGACGTCTCGGTGCCGGAGTTCTTCTGGCCGTTGCAGGTCGGCGCGCGCATGGTGCTGGCGCGGCCGGACGGGCATCGCGACCCGGCGTATCTGGCCCGCCTCATCCGCGCCGAGGGCGTCACCGCGGCGCACTTCGTGCCGTCCATGCTGGCCGTCTTCGTCGCGGGCGAGTTCGACGTGCCGTCGCTGCGTGAGGTGTTCTGCTCCGGCGAGGCGCTACCCGTCGGCGTGGCCCAGCGGATGCGCGAACTCACCGGCGCGCGGGTGCACAACGGCTACGGCCCCACGGAGGCCGCGGTGGAGGTGACCTTCCACGAGGTGCGCGACACCGATTTCGAGACCGTGCCGATAGGCGAACCGATCTGGAACACCAGAACGTATGTGCTCGACGCGCGGCTGCGCCCGGTGCCTGCGGGTGTGCCGGGGGAGTTGTATCTCGCGGGCGTGCAACTGGCGCGGGGCTATCTGGACCGCCCCGGCCGCACCGGCGACCGGTTCGTCGCCGACCCGTTCGGCCCGCCCGGTGAACGGATGTACCGCACCGGCGACTTGGTGCGGTGGAACGCTTCGGGAGAGCTGGAGTTCCTCGGCCGCGCCGACTTCCAGGTCAAGATCCGCGGCTTGCGCGTCGAACTCGGCGAGATCGAGTCGGTGCTGCTCGCGGCGACGCCCGCCGTGACCCAGGCCGCCGTGCTGGTCCGGGACGATCGCGGCGTGGGCGAGCGCCTGGTCGCCTATTTGGTTACGGACGGACCGGTCGAGATCGCGGCGGTGCGTGACGCGGTGGCCCAACGGCTTCCGGGCTACATGGTGCCGCAGGCGTTCGTGGTGCTGGACCGGTTCCCGGTGAACGCGTCCGGGAAGCTGGACCGATCGGCGCTGCCCGCGCCCGTGATCGCCGGCGTGGTGTTCGAGGCGCCGAGCGGCGCGGCGGAAGAACTCGTCGCCGAGACATTCACGGCTCTGCTCGGGGTGGACGAGGTCGGCGCCGAGGACGATTTCTTCGCCCTGGGCGGCAATTCGCTCAGCGCCACCCAGCTCGCCGCGCGGCTGGGCAAAGCCACCGGCGGGGAAGTGGCGGTGCGCACGATCTTCGACGCGCCCACGGTGCGGGCGCTGGCGCGGCGGATCACGGTCGACGCTCCGGCCGAGACCGGGCCCGTCGCGCTGCCGCCGCTCACGCCGCAGGAGCGCGGCGGGTCGATCCCGCTGTCGATCGCCCAGCAGCGCATGTGGTTCCTGAACCGGTTCGACACCACCAGCGGCGCGTACAACATCCCGTTCGCGCTGCGCCTCACCGGAGCGCTGAACGTGCCGGCCCTGGAGGCGGCGATCGCCGACGTGATCGCCCGGCACGAAACCTTGCGCACGATCTACCCCGAGCAGGACGGCGGTGCGACGCAGCTGGTACTGCCCGCGGGGACGAAGCTGGTCGAGCTGGTCGCACGGCCGGTTCCCGCGCCGCAGGTGCCCGAACTCGTCGCCGCCGCCGCGCGAGCCGGGTTCGACGTGACCGCCGAGGTTCCGCTGCGCGTGCGCCTGCTGCGCGTGGAGGACGACGGCGCAGCCGGCAGCCACCAGGCGCACGTCCTGCTGTTCGTCGTGCACCACATCGCCGCCGACGGTTGGTCGTTCGCGCCGCTCACCCGGGATTTGGCCAACGCTTACGTCGCGCGGTGCGCGGACACGGCTCCCGCGCCGGGAGCGTTGCCGGTGCAGTACGCCGACTTCGCGATCTGGCAGCGCACCGCGCTGGGTTCCGCCGCCGACCCGGACTCGGTGCTGGCACGCCAACTGTCCTACTGGACCGACCGGCTGGCCGGGCTGCCGGAGGTGCTGACACTCCCGTCCGACCGGCCCCGCCCCGCGGTCGCCACCAACCGGGGCGGCGCGCTGACCGGACGGCTGGACGCCGCACTGCACGAGCAGATCCAGGAACTGGCCGCCGCGCACCGGGCGACCCCGTTCATGGTGCTGCACACCGCGCTGGCCGTGCTGTTGAGCCGCTACGGCGCGGGCCGGGACGTCGTGATCGGCGCGCCGGTCGCCGGGCGCGGCGAGGAAGCGCTGGACGAGCTGGTCGGCATGTTCGTCAACACGCTGGTGCTGCGCACCGAGGTTCGCCCGGACGCGACTCTGGCCGAGTTGCTGGAGACCGTGCGCGCGGCCGACCTGGCCGCCTTCGATCACGCCGCGGTGCCGTTCGAGCAGTTGGTCGAGGTGGTGAACCCGGTTCGCTCACAGGCGCACGCCCCGCTGTACCAGGTCGCGCTGACCCTGCAGAACCAGACCGCGCCGGAGTTCCGGCTGCACCGGCTGGCCATCGCGGCGCTGGAGATCGGCGCGGCGCCGATCCAGCTCGACCTGGACTGGACGCTGACCGACCGCTACGCCGCCGACGGCGCGCCCGACGGCATCGACGTGCACCTGCACTACGCGCTCGACCTGTTCGACGAACCGACCGCCGCCGGGTTCCTCGCCGCCTTCGACCGCGTGCTGCGCGCCCTGGTGCGCGACGCCCGCACCAGGGGCGGCACGCTCGAGCTGATGTCGTTGGCCGAACGCGGCCTGCTGCTGTCGGATCGCAACGCCACCGCGCACCCGTTGCCCGCCGAGACGCTGGACGACCTGCTCACCGCCCGCGTCGCGGCCACGCCCGACCGTGTCGGCGTGCGTTATCAGAACGAAGCGGTGACTTACGCGGAGTTCGCCTCTCGTGTGAACCGTCTGGCCCGCAGGCTGATCCGGACAGGTGTGGGCCCGGAGGACATCGTCGGCCTGGCCGCGGCGCGCTCGATCGACATGCTCGTGGCGATGTACGCGATCGTGCGCGCGGGCGCGGCGTATCTGCCGATCGATCCGGCGCATCCGGCCGAACGCCTGGCGCAGGTCGTCGCGAGCGCGGAGCCCCGGTTGGTGCTGACCGCCGGTGACGTGACGCTGCACCCGCTCGACGGTGTCCCCGTGCTCGAGCTCGACGCTCTCGACCTCGATGACTTCGCCGACGGACCGGTGGCCGACGCCGAGCGGATCACCGCGCTGCGCCCGGACAACACGGCCTACGTGCTGTTCACCTCCGGCTCCACGGGCCGGCCGAAGGGCGTCGCGGTGACCCACCGCGCGATCATGAACCAGCTGCGCTGGCTGGAATTCCGTTACCAGGTCACGGCGTCCGACCGCATTCTGCAACGGGCCCCGCTGACCTTCGACGTGTCGGTGTGGGAATGTTTCCTGCCGATCGCCGTCGGCGCGCCGCTGGTGATCGCCCGGCCCGGCGGGCACCTGGACCTGGCCTACTTCGCGGATCTGCTGCGCGAACACCGGATCACCATCGCGGAGTACGTGCCCTCGGTGCTGGCCGCGCTGATCGGAGAGGGCATGGGCGACGCGCTGCGGTCGTTCCGGCATCTGCACTGCGGCGGCGAGGCGCTCACCCCGGACCTGCTCGCCGCGCTGCGCGGCAGCTTCGACGGCGCGGTGCACAACGCCTACGGCCCGACCGAGGCGGCGATCTCGGCGATCTACCACGAATTCACCGACAGCGACGCCGAATCCGGGCGGGACGTCGCCATCGGCCGTCCGTGCTGGAACACCAGGGCCTACGTGCTGGACGACCGGTTGCGCCCGGTGCCGATCGGCGTCACGGGCGAGCTGTATCTCGCGGGCGACCAGCTGGCGCGCGGCTATCACGCCCGCCCCGGACTGACCGCCGAGCGGTTCGTCGCCGATCCGTTCGGCGTGCCCGGCCGCATGATGTACCGGACCGGCGACCTGGTGCGCTGGAACCGCGACGGCGATCTGGTGTATCTGGGCCGCAACGATTCGCAGGTCAAGCTGCGTGGCCAGCGGATCGAGCTGGGCGAGGTCGAGGCCGTCCTCGCCGCCGCGACCGGCGTGACCAACGCGGCGGTGCTCGTGGCTCGCGACAACGCGGGACAGGAATGCCTCGTCGGTTACGTCACCGGAGCCGACCCGACGCCCGATGTGGTGCTCGACGAGGCGCGAGCACAACTGCCCGCGTACATGGTGCCCGCCCACATCGTCGTGCTCGGCCAGATGCCACTGACCACGGTGGGCAAGCTCGATCGGTCGGCGCTGCCCGCCGTCGAGTTCACCGGCGCCACGGGAGACTTCCGCGCACCGCGGGAGGGGACCGAGGCGGTGCTCGCCACCCTGGTCGCCGACCTGACCGGCGCGGCGCGGATCGGCGCGGACGACGACTTCTTCGCCCGCGGCGGCAACTCGCTGCTGGCCATGCGGCTGGTCGCCCGGGTCAACGCGGCCTTCGGGTGCGCGCTGACGGTGCGCGAGGTGTTCGAAGCGCCGACCGTGGCCGGACTCGCCCTGCGAGTGGCGGGATCGGAACCGACGGACGCCACCCGGCCCGCGCTCGTTCCCCGTGAACGGCCGGAGCGGATCCCGTTGTCTCTGGCACAGACCCGGATGTGGCTGCTGCACCGACTCGATCCGGATTCGGCGGTCTATCACATCCCGATCACGATCCGGCTCACCGGCGCGTTGGACCTCGCGGCATTGCGCGCGGCCGTGCGCGACGTGATCGATCGGCACGAATCGCTGCGCACCGTCTTCCCCGCCGACGCCGACGGCCCCGCCCAAGTCGTCCGCACCGGCGCGGATGTGCCCGAACTGCCACTGCATCCGATCGAGGTGACCGAGCCGAACCTGCGGGACACGGTGCTCGCGTCGATCGGCGAGAGCTTCGACCTGCGCAGTCGTATCCCGCTGCGGGCGAGCCTGTTCCGCGTCGCGCCCGAAGACCATGTGCTGGCCGTGGTGGTCCATCACATCGCCGCCGACGGCGTCTCCACCGCACCGCTGGCCCGCGACCTGATGACGGCCTATACCGCGCGCGTCGCGGGGGAGCAGCCGTCGTGGCCGCCGCTGCCCGTGCAGTACGCGGACTTCACCCTCTGGCAGCGCGAGGCACTCGGCTGCGCGGATGATCCGGACTCGCCGCTGTCGAACCAGATCGCCTACTGGCGATCGGAACTCGACGGACTCGCCCCGCTGCTGGAACTGCCCGCCGACCGTCCCCGCCCGGCGGTGGCCTCGGGTCGCGGCGCCACCGTCGAGTTCGCGATTCCCGCCGACCTCACCGGCTCGATCGCGGAACTCGCCCGGCGGCACGGCGTCTCGATGTTCATGGTGTTGCACGCCGCCTACGCCGCGCTGCTCGCCCGGCTCGCCGGAGCCGGCGACGTCGCCATCGGCACCCCCGTCGCGGGACGCGGCGAACAAGCGCTGGACGACTTGGTCGGCATGTTCGTCAACACCCTCGTGCTGCGCACGCCGATCACGCCGGACGCGTCGTTCGCCGCATTTCTCGGCCGCGTCCGGGAGATCGACGTGCGGGCCTTCGCCCACGCCGACCTGCCGTTCGAGCGCTTGGTCGAGGAGCTGAACCCGGTTCGCTCGCAGTCTCATTCGCCGCTGGTGCAGACACTGCTCACCTTCGAGCAGCACGACGACACCGTGCTGCGCCTGCCCGGCCTGACGGTGTCGGCCTATCCGCTGGACAACCGCGTCGCGCAGTTCGACCTGGCGGTGGAACTGACCGAACACCGCGTGGCGACCGGTTACGCGCTGCGCGGCGTGCTGCGGTATGCCACGGACCTGTTCGACCGAGCCACCGTCGAGACGTTCGGGGCTCGCTTCACGCGCGTGCTGCGGGCCGCGGTGGCCGACCCCTCGGTGCCGGTCGGCGACCTCGAAATCCTGGACGACGCGGAACGGGCACTGGTGCTCGACCGCTGGAACGACACCGCCGTCCCCGTCGACCCGGCCGCCACGCTGATCTCGTTGTTCGAGGCGCAGGTCGCGAGGACCCCGGACGCGCCAGCGGTCACGGTCGACGGGCGCACCCTGTCCTACGCCGAGTTCGCCGCGCGGGCGCGGCGGCTGGCGCGCTGGCTGGTCGGTCAGGGCGTCGGCCCGGATGCGCCGGTCGCGCTCGGCATGCGACGGTCGCTGGAACTGGTGGTCGGCATCTACGCGGTCACCCTCGCGGGCGGCGCGTACGTCCCGCTCGACCCCGACCATCCGGCCGAGCGGCTGGAGTACGTGCTGTCGACCGCCCGGCCGGTGTGCGTGCTCACCTCGGGCCCGGACCTGGACGCGGGCGCGGCGCGGCAGGTCCGCGTCGACCGGCTGGACCTGACCCGGTACTCCGCCGATCCGCTCACCGCCGTAGACCGGCTCGGTGCGCCCGCCCCTGGCCACACCGCGTATGTGATCTTCACCTCAGGATCGACCGGTCGCCCGAAGGGCGTGGCCGTCACCCACGCGGCGATCGTGAATCGCCTCACCTGGATGCAGTCGGCCTATCCGCTGGTCACGGACGATGTGGTGCTGCAGAAGACCCCCGCCACCTTCGACGTCTCGGTCTGGGAATTTTTCTGGCCCTTGGCTTTCGGCGCTCGCTTGGTGGTCGCACGTCCAGATGGGCATCGCGACCCCGCCTATCTGGCCCGCCTGATCGTCGAGCAACGCGTCACGACGGTGCACTTCGTACCCGCCATGCTGGCGGTTTTCCTGGCGGATCCGCGCGCAGAAAAGTGCATTACGCTGCGCAACGTCTTCGCATCGGGCGAGGCATTGCCCGCGGTTGCCGCGCAGCGGGCGCGAGAGGTGATCGGAGCGCGGGTGCACAACCTGTACGGCCCTACCGAGGCCGCCGTCGACGTCACCTATCACGAGGTGACCGATGAGGACCTGGTGTCCGTGCCGATCGGCAGACCGGTGGCCAACACCCGCCTGCTGGTGCTGGACGCCCGGATGCGGCCGGTCCCGGTCGGCGTTCCGGGGGAGCTGTACCTCGCCGGTGCACAGCTGGCCCAGGGTTACGTGGCACGCCCGGACTTGACTGCCGACCGGTTCGTGGCCGACCCGTATGGACCCGCCGGGGCGCGGATGTACCGCACCGGTGACCTCGTCTCCTGGACCGGCAAGGGCGAGCTGGAGTATCTCGGCCGCACGGACTTCCAGGTGAAGCTGCGCGGTCTGCGTATCGAGCCGGGCGAGATCGAGTCGGCGCTGTCGGCGCTGGACGCGGTTGCCCAGGCCGTGGTGCTGGTCCGTTCGGACGAGCGGTTGGGCGATCAGCTGGTCGCCTACCTGGTTGCCTCGGGCCGCCACCCGATCGACATCGAGGACGTGCGGGCCGCGCTGAGCGCCGAACTGCCCGCGTATATGGTGCCCACCTCGTTCGTCCTGCTCGAGCGGTTCCCGGTCAACGCCTCCGGCAAGCTCGACCGCGCCGCGCTGCCCGCGCCGCAGTTCGCGACCGTGGGGTACCGGGCTCCGGCCACCCGCACCGAGGCGACCGTGGCGGGGATCGTCGCGGCTCTGCTCGGCGTCGAGCGCGTGGGGGCGGACGACGATTTCTTCGCCCTCGGCGGTAACTCGCTGCTCGCGACCCAGGTCGCCGCCCGGCTCGGCGCCGAACTGGACGCCGAGATCCCGGTGCGCCTGCTGTTCGAGGCGCCGACCGTGACCGCGCTGGCCGCGCGGGCCGAACGGCTCGCGGGGACGGGCGCCAAACCGGCGCTCGTGCCGCGCCCACGCCCGGAGCGCATCCCGCTCTCGCCCGCGCAGCAGCGGATGTGGTTCCTCAACCGCTTCGATCCCGCCGAAACCGTGCACAACATCGCGGTGGTGGTCCGCCTCACCGGCTACCTGGACCCGGACACCCTCGCCGCCGCCGTCGGCGACGTGGTCGGCAGGCACGAAACGCTGCGCACCGTGTACCCCGACCACGAGGGCGTCGGGTATCAGCGCATCCTCGACGTCGATCAGGCGCCCGCGGTCCGAATGCTGGAAGCGACGGGCGCGCTGCGGGAGTTCGCCGCCGCCCCGTTCGACCTGACCGCCGAAGTGCCGCTGCGCGTCGGCCTGGTGACCCGGTCCGATCGCGACCACCTGCTGGCGCTGGTGGTGCACCACATCGCGGCCGACGGCTTCTCGATGGGCCCGCTGGCCCGCGATCTCGCCGCCGCCTACGCGGCTCGCGCGACGCGCACCGCCCCGGACTGGACCGAACTCGACCTGCAATACGCCGACTACGCGCTCTGGCAGCGCGCGGTGCTCGGCGCCGAGGACGACCCGGACTCGGTGGCCGCACGCCAGCTCGCGTACTGGCGCGAGACGCTGCGCGCTCTGCCCGCCCAGCTCGACCTGCCCGCCGACCGGCCGCGCCCCGCCGTCGCCTCGCACATGGCGGCGAGCACGACCGTCGCTCTCCCGCAGGAGATCGGCGCGGGCATCGCCGACGTGGCCGCGCGCTACGAGGCCACACCGTTCATGGTCGTGCACGCCGCGCTGGCCACCCTGCTGGCCAGGCTGTCCGGTACGGAGGACATCGCGATCGGCGCGCCCGTCGCGGGGCGCGGTGACGCGGCGCTGGACGAGCTGGTCGGCATGTTCGTCAACACCCTGGTACTGCGCGCGCAGGTCCCCGGCTCGGACACCTTCGCGGCCGTGCTGCGCCGGGTGCGCGAGCGCGACCTGGACGCCTTCGCCCATGCCGACGTGCCGTTCGAGCGCCTGGTCGAGCTGCTCGATCCGCCGCGCTCGCAGGCCAGGCACCCGCTGTTCCAGATCGCGCTGTTCTTCCAGAACCTCGCGCCGGTCGCCCTGGACATGGCAGGCGTCGCCGTGGCGGTGCACGACTTCGATTGCGAGACCACGCCGTTCGACCTCCAGCTCACCGTCACCGGTGACGCGCTGCGCTTCACCTACGCCACCGACCTGTTCGACGACTCCACCGTGGCGACGTTCGGCGCGCGCTTCACCCGTCTGCTCGCCGCGGTCACCGCCGACCCGGAACAGGTGGTCGGCGACATCGACCTGTTCGACGCGGGCGAACTGCGCCGCGTGGTCACCGAGTGGAACGACTCCACGCACACCGCCCTGGCCGACGAACTGCTGCTCGACGAATTCGAGGCGCAGGCCGCCGCGACGCCCGACGACCCCGCGCTGGTGTTCGTGCCCGATAGCGCGCTGCCTCCCGTCACCGTGACCTACGGCGAGCTGGACCGGCGCGCCAACCGGCTGGCCCGCCACCTGATCGCGGCGGGCGTCGGCCCGGAAGCGCTGGTGGCGCTGGCGCTCCGGCGCTCACCGGAGCTGGTGGTCGCGATGTACGCGGTGCTCAAGGCGGGCGGGGCGTATGTGCCGATCGACCCGGACCACCCCGCGCGGCGCATCGCCCACATCCTCGACACCGCCACGCCCGTGGCCGTGCTCACCACGGCGGCCGACCGGATCGACGTCGGCGATTCCGTCGCCACCGTCCTGGTCGAGGCCGTCGCGCTGGACGGTTACGCCGACGACGCGATCGCGGCCGACGAACGTCGCGCGCCGATCCGCCCGGGCAGCCCGGCGTACGTGATCTTCACCAGCGGCTCCACCGGGAAACCCAAGGGCGTCAGCGTGTCGCACGCCGCGATCGTCAACCAGATGACCTGGATGCAGTCGCGGTACGGTCTCACCGCCGAGGACGTCTACCTGCAGAAGACGGCGACCACGTTCGACGTGTCGCTGTGGGGCTACTTCCTGCCGCTGCGGGTCGGCGCCACCCTCGTGCTGGCGGCTCCGGACGGCCATCGCGACCCGGCCTATCTCACCGGCGTGATCACCGAAAGACAAGTGACCGTCACCGATTTCGTGCCGTCGATGCTGAGCGTCTTCGCCGGGCACGTCGCCGCCGCAGGGCGCGGCGCCGCACTCGCGTCGCTGCGCACGGTGTTCGTGATCGGCGAGGCGCTGCCCGCCGGGACCGTGCGGGCATTCGGCGCGGTGAGCGCCGCACGGGTGCACAACCTGTACGGCCCCACCGAAGCGGCGGTGAGCATCACCCACCGCGACGTGACGGGCGAGAGCGACCGCACCGCGCTGCCGATCGGCAATCCGGCATGGAACAGCCGGGTCTACGTGCTGGATTCGCGGCTGCGCCCGACGCTGCCCGGCGTCGCGGGCGAACTGTATCTCGCGGGCGTCCAGCTCGCGCGCGGCTACCACGGCAGGCCGGACCTCACCGCGGACCGGTTCGTGGCCAACCCGTTCGGCGCGCCAGGGAAGCGGATGTACCGCACCGGCGACCTGGTGCGCTGGGAGACCCGAGGGGCCACCGCCGAATTGGTGTATCTGGGCCGCACCGACTTCCAGGTGAAGTTCCGTGGCCAGCGCGTCGAGCTCGGCGAGATCGAGGCCGCGCTCGCGGCCGCGCCCGGGGTGGCGCAGGCGGCGGCCCGGGTGGTCACCACCGTCACCGGCGACGATCACCTGGTTGGTTACGTCACCACCGAGCCGGGCACGGTGCCTGCGGATGCCGAGGTGCTGCGCGCCGCCGCGCGCACGCTGCCGTCGTACATGCTCCCCTCGGCTCTGGTCACGCTCGACACCTTCCCGCTCAACGCCTCCGGCAAGCTGGACCGGAAAGCGTTGCCGGATCCGGTTTTCGACCGCGCCGCCTATCTCGCCCCCGTCACCCTGGCCGAGCGCGTAGTGGTCGAGGCCTTCGAAACGGTGCTGGGCGATGGGCCGATCGGCGTCGACGACCACTTCTTCGCCCTCGGCGGCAACTCGCTCAGCGCCACCCGGGTCGCGGCCCGGCTGGCCGACCGGCTCGGTCGCCGCGTCCCGGTGCGGCTGCTGTTCGAAGCGCCGACGGTAGGCGCGCTGGCCGCGCTGCTCACCGGGGACGCCGCCGCGACCCAACAGGCGGTGCCCCTGGTCGCCGGACCGCGACCGGAACGGATTCCGCTCGCGCCGGTCCAGCGCGGCATGTGGTTCCTCAACCGGCTCGATCCGGCGTCTGCCGCGCACAACATCCCGGTCGCGCTGCGCATCGAGGGCGAGCTGAACACCGACGCCATGATCGCCGCGTTCGCCGACGTCGTGGCCAGGCACGAGACCTTGCGCACGGTGTATCCGGCCGACGCGACCGGCGCGGGTCATCAGGTGATCCTGCCCGCGGACGGCGCTTCGGTGCGCTTGACGGTCGAAGCGCTGGACGGTCGCGCCGCCGACGACCGGATCGCCGAGTTCCTCGCCGCCGGCTTCGACGTCACCGCCGCCGTTCCGGTGCGCGCGGCGCTGCTGCGGGAGCACGCCACCAGCCACGTGCTGGTCGCGGTGGTGCACCACATCGCGGCCGACGGTTACTCGATGAGCCCGTTGCTGCGCGATCTGCTGACGGCCTATCTCTCCCGCGTACTCGGCGCCGAACCGGTCTGGCCCGCGCTCGCCGCCCAGTACGCCGACTACGCCCTGTGGCAGGATGCCCAGCTGGAAAACGCTGCCGTGCAACATCTCTCGTATTGGGCCGAGACGCTGCGCGACCTGCCGGGCGAGCTGGAGCTGCCCGCCGACCGTTCGCGTCCCGCCGTCGCGAGCAAGCGCGGCGCGAACGTGCGGGCCAGGATCGGCGACGGTGTCGCGGCGCGGGTCCGCGAACTGGCGCTGCGTCACGACGCGACGCCGTTCATGGTGGTGCACGCCGCCCTCGCCGTCCTGCTGTCCCGGTTGTCGGGTTCCGGCGACGTCCCGATCGGCACCCCGGTGGCCGGACGCGGCGCGGCGGCCCTGGACGACCTGGTCGGCATGTTCGTCAACACCGTGGTGCTGCGCGCCGACGTGCGCGCCGACGAGTCCTTCACCGATCTGCTCACCCGGATCAGGGCCGTCGATCTCGCGGCATTCGAGCACGCGAGCGTGCCGTTCGATCGGGTGGTCGACGAACTCGGCGTCGAGCGTTCCCAGGATCGGCATCCGCTGTTCACCGTGGCGCTGAGCTACTTGAACGCCGCCGCCGACGCCTTCACCGTGCCCGGCCTCGAACTCACCGCCGTCGCATTCGACGAACAGGTGGCGCGTTTCGACCTGCAATTCACCGTCGCCGCCGAGCCCGACGCCGACGGCCACCTCGCGGTCGAACTGGATTACGCCACAGACCTCTTCGACGCCGCCACCGCGCGCGCTCTGCTGCGCCGCTTCGGCAGGCTGCTCGGCACGCTCACCTCGCGACCGGACGCGCCGATCGCCGCCGCCGATCTACTCGCCCCCGCCGAACGCGCCGGCCTGCTCGGCCGCCGGGGCGACGCGCCGGTGCCGCCGCGCACGCTTGCCGAACTGATGGCCGCCGCCGTCGCGTTCGACCCCGGCGCGGTCGCGCTGGTCGGCGGCGAACGGCAGCTGACCTACCGGATGCTGGACGACCAGTCGTCGCGGCTGGCGCGCATGCTCATCGGCCACGGTCTCGGCGCGGAGGACGTGGTGGCCGTCGCGGCGCCGCGCTCGATCACCTCCGTGCTCGCGGTGTGGGCGGTGGCCAAGACCGGCGCCGCGTTCGTTCCGGTCGACCCGACCTATCCGGCCGAGCGGATCGCGCACATGCTGACCGATTCCGGTGCGGTGCTGGGCCTGACGATCGCCACCTGCCGCGCGGCGCTGCCCGGTGACGTCGACTGGCTGGTGCTGGACGCCCCGTCCACGGCCGCGCGGATGCGCCGCAACAGCACGGCGCCGATCGACCCCGCCGAACTCGTCCGTCCCGTGCGGTGCGAGAACCCGGCCTGGATGATCTACACCTCCGGCTCGACCGGGACGCCCAAGGGCGTGGTCGCCACGCACGGTGGCCTCGCCGGAGTGGCCCTCGCCCAGCGGGACCGGTACCTGGTCACCGCGGACGCGCGCGTGCTGCACGTGGCCTCGCCCAGCTTCGACGCGTCCATGCTGGAACTGCTGCTGGCTCTGTCCGCCGGCGCGGCGTTGGTGATCGCGCCCCCTGGCGTCTACGGCGGCGCGGAACTCACCGCGCTCATCCGTGACCAGCGGGTGACGCACGCGTTCCTCACCCCGGCCGTCCTGCCCACGCTCGACCCGGCCGAGCTGGACTGTCTACGGCAACTCACCGTCGGCGGCGAGTCCTACGGCCCGGATACGGTGCGCCGCTGGGCCCCCGGCCGGTCGTTCCACAACACCTACGGCCCGACCGAGACCACCGTCATCGCGACGATCAGCGCCGCGCTGCGGCCCGGCGATCCGCTCGACCTGGGCACGCCGATCCACGGCATGTCGGCGGCGGTGCTGGACGGCAGGCTGCGGCCCGTGCCGGTCGGCGTCACCGGCGAGCTGTACCTGCGGGGTCCAGGTCTGGCCCGGGGATACCATGCGCGACCGGGGCTTTCGGCCGCACGGTTCGTCGCCGACCCTTACGGTCCCGAGGGTGGACGGCTGTACCGGACCGGTGATCTGGTGCGCTGGACCGGATCCGGCGCACTGCGCTATGTCGGGCGTTCCGACCATCAGGTGAAGGTGCGCGGCCTGCGCATCGAACTCGGTGAGATCGACGCCGTGCTCGCGGCGCACGACACGGTGCGCACGGCCGTCACCGTCGCCCACACCGATGCCTCGGGCGCGGTATCGCTGGTCGCCTACGTGGTCGCGGCGGCGGGCCACACGATCGACGCCGCCGCCCTGCTGGCTCATGCCGCGCGCTCGCTCGCCGCGTACATGGTGCCGAGCTGCGTGCTGGCGCTCGACGAGCTGCCCCTGACCCCGGTCGGCAAGCTGGACCGTAGAGCATTGCCGCAGCCCGAGTTTCACGCTGCTCCGTTCCGTGCACCGCGTACCGAGACCGAGCGGGCGGTGGCGCACACGGTCGCGGAGGTGCTCGGACTCGACGGCGGCGTGGGCCTGGACGACGATTTCTTCGCCCGAGGCGGCAACTCGCTGACCGCGACCCAGCTGGCCGCGCGGCTCGGTGACCGGCTTTCGGTCGCCGTCGGCGTCCGCGCGGTGTTCGAGCACTCGACCGTCGCCGCGCTGGCCCGCGCGCTGGACGACGCCTCAGGTGGGTCCGCGCGTCCCGCGCTCACCCGGCGCGCGGTGACCGGTCCCGTGCCGCTCTCGCTCGCGCAGCAGCGCATGTGGTTCCTCAACCGCCTCGATCGCCAGTCCACCGCCTACAACATCCCGCTGGCGGTGCGCCTGACCGGCGAGCTGGACGTGGCGGCGTTGAACGCCGCGATCGGGGACGTGGTGGCTCGCCACGACGTGCTGCGCACCGTCTACCCGCTGCACGCGTCCGGACCGGTGCAGGTCGTGTTGCCCGTCGCGGACACCACCCCGGTGCTCGCGCCCATCGCCGTCCCGGCCGACGACCTGGCCGCGGCGGTGGCCGATTTCGTCGGCGGCGGCTTCGACGTCGCCGAGACCGTCCCGGTCCGCGCCCGGTTGTTCGCGCCGGTCGACGGCGACGACGCGGCGGGGACCGAACACGTGCTCGTGGTGGTGGTGCACCACATCGCCGCGGACGGCTCGTCGCTGGCGCCGCTGGCGCGTGACGTCATGTCCGCCTACGCCGCACGCAAACGCGGCGTCGCACCGGACTGGCCACCGCTTCCCGTGCAGTACACCGATTTCAGCGTGTGGCAGCGTGAACTGCTCGGCGCGGAGGACGATCCCGCCTCGCCGCTGGCGCGGCAGATCCGATTCTGGACCGAGACGCTGGCCGAGCTGCCCGCGCAGCTGAGCCTGCCCACCGATCGCCCGCGTCCCGCCGTCGTCTCCACGCGCGGCAGGCACGTCGATTTCGCGATCACCCCGGACGTGCAGAGGCGGTTGGCCGATCTGGGCCGGTCCTGCGGCGCCACGCTGTTCATGGTGCTGCACGCGGCGTTCACGGTGCTGCTGGCCCGCCTGTCGGGCACCTCGGACATCGCGGTGGGCACCCCGGTGGCCGGGCGCGGCGCCGCCGAACTCGACGACGTCGTCGGCATGTTCGTCAACACGCTGGTGCTGCGCGCGCGGGTGGACGCGGGCGAGGGCTTCACCGACCTGCTCGCGCGCGTGCGCGCCGCCGACGTCGCGGCCTTCGCGCACGCCGACGTGCCGTTCGAGCGTCTGGTCGAGGTGCTCAACCCGGAGCGCTCCACCGCCCGTCACCCGCTGTTCCAGGTCGGCTTCTCCTTCCACAACCAGGCGGAGGCCGATTTCTCGCTGGACGGATTGACCGCTACCGCCGCCGATTTCGAATCCGAAGTCGCCCAGTTCGACCTGCATTTGATCGTCACCGATCGCTACGGCCCCGACGGGATCCCGGCTGGCATGGCGGCTTCGATCACCTATGCCACCGCCCTGTTCGACGAGTCGACGGTGGCCGGTTTCGCCACTCGCCTGCAACGGCTGCTGGGCGCGGTGTGCACGGACCCGCGACTGCCGGTCGGGGATCTCGCGCTGCTGGATCCGGCGGAGACCGAGCGTGTGCTGGTCACCTGGAACCAGTCCGGGCGCGCCTTCCCGCCTGCCACGCTGGCCGCCGCGTTCGAGGCGCGGGTGGCCAGGACGCCGCAGGCCATCGCGATCGTCGACGACGCCACGACGGTCACGTACCAGGAGTTCGGCGCGCGGGTCAATCGCCTGGCCCGGGTGCTCATCGCGCGCGGCATCGGCCCGGAAAAGCTGGTGGCGCTGGCTATTCCGCGCAGCGTCGACCTGCTCGTCGCGATGTACGCGGTGGTGACGGCCGGTGGCGCCTACGTGCCGCTCGACCCGGCGCATCCGCTGGAACGCACCGCGAGCGTACTGGCCGCCGCAGGGCCGCGGCTGGTGCTCACTTCGGCGCGGGAGCCGATGCTGCCCGCGACGGCGTCGGAACACAGCGTGGTGCTGGATATCTCGACCATCGCCGACACGGTGGCCGACGGTCCGGTCCGCGACGACGAACGGATCGCCGCGCTCTCGCCCACGAACACCGCGTATGTCATCTTCACCTCCGGTTCCACCGGCGCGCCGAAGGGTGTGGCGATGCCGCACGCGGCTGTCGCGCACCAGTTGGATTGGATGCAGTCGGAATACGCGCTCGGCCAGGACGACGCGGTGCTGGCGCTGACCTCGGCCGCGTTCGACCTGTCGGTGTGGGAGTACTGGTGGGCGCCGCGGACCGGAGCCCGGCTCGTGCTCGCCCCCCGGGACGCGCAGCGCGACCCGGCGGGGCTACTCGACCTGGTGCGCCGTGCCTCGGTGACGACGCTGACGCTGGTGCCGTCGCTGCTGGCGATGCTGGCCGAAGCGTCCGGCGAGCGCCGCCTGCCGCGTTCGCTGCGCCGGCTGCTGGTCATCGGCGAGGCGTTGCCCGCCGCGACGGTGCGGCGGGTCGAGGCGCTCACCACGGCCAGGATCGACAACCTCTACGGACCCACCGAAGCCGCGGTGTCGGTGACCCGCTTCCGCACCGTCGCGGGCGCCCGGCAAGCGCTGGTGCCCATCGGCACACCCGAATCCGGCAATCGGGTCTACGTGCTCGACGACCGTCTGCACCCGGTGCCCGCCGGGGTGACCGGCGAGCTGTATCTCGGTGGCGCGCAGCTGGCCCGCGGCTATCACGGCAGCGCCGAGCTCACCGCGGAGCGGTTCGTGGCCGACCCGTTCGGACCCGCGGGCACTCGCCTGTACCGCACCGGCGACATGGTGCGCTGGTCCGCGGGGGGCCACCTCGAGTACGTCGAGCGGCGCGACTTCCAGGTGAAGATCCGCGGCTACCGCATCGAACTCGCCGAGATCGAGCATGCCCTGCGCTCGCGGCCCGAGATCGGCGAGGCGATCGTCGTCGCCTACGACACCGACGGCGCGAAGGCCGTGCTGGCGGGCTATTTCACCGCCGCCGAGCGGCTCGATCCCGGCGCGTTGCGCGCCGGGCTGGCCGAGATCCTGCCGAGCTATATGGTGCCCGCCGAGCTGCGGCAGTTGGCGACGTTGCCGCTCACCGCGAACGGCAAGGTCGACCGCGCGGCCTTGCCCCGACCCGAGACACAGACCCGGGAATTCCGGGCCCCCGGCACCGACTTGGAGCATGCTGTGTGCGCCGATTTCGCCGAGATACTCGCCGCCGAGCGGGTCGGCCTGGACGACAATTTCTTCGAGCGCGGCGGCAACTCGCTGCTGGCCACCCGCCTGGCCGCCCGGCTGAGCGCGGCGCTCGGCGAACAGATTCCCGTGTTGTGGCTGTTCGCCGCGCCGACACCGGCCCGCCTGATCGCCCAGCTGGAGCAGCACCGGTCCGGTCGCGGCCGGGTGGACGCGACCGCCGCGTTCGACGTCGTGCTTCCGCTGCGCACCGGCGGCGCGCGGGAGCCGCTGTTCTGCCTCCACCCGGCCGGCGGCGTCGCGTGGTCGTTCGCGGGCCTAGCGGCGCACTTGGACCCGGAGCGCGACGTGTACGGCATCCAGTCGCCGGTGCTCAACTCGGAGGCCATGCCGGAGTCCATCGATGACTGGGCGAGCCGCTATGTGCGCGAGATCCGCGCCGTGCAGCCCGAGGGCCCGTATCACCTGCTCGGCTGGTCGCTCGGCGGCGTACTCGCGCACGCGGTCGCGGTGCGGCTCCAGGAGCAGGGCCAGCGGGTCGCGGTACTGGCCATGATGGACAGCTCGCTGCGGGTCGCCGCGCACGCGGCCGTCGCGTTGCCGGTCGCCGATCTGCTCGGCGGGTTGCTCGGCGAAGCGGCCGACGACGAGGACGCCGAACTCGACCCGCCCCGGCTCGCGCGCCTGCTCGCGGACCTGCCCGAGCCGTTCGCCTCGTTCGGCGCCGACCGCATCGACCGGGTGCTCGGCGCGGGCGCCAGGTCACTGGAGTTGATCCGGCGCTACCGCCCCCGTCCCTACAAAGGCAACCTCGTGTACTTCACCGCCGCGCTGGACGATCCGAGTGGCGCCGCGGGCGCCGCGAGCTGGGCGGACGCCGTGGACGGCACCGTACACAACCACGCGGTGCACGCCTCGCACTGGCGGATGACCTCCGAATCCGCGCTGGCACGGATCGGCCACGTCCTCACCGCGGCGCTGGCCGACACCGACCGCCCTTAGACCCCGACCTGATCTGACCAGGAAGAAGGAAATCCGAAATGACCAACCCGTTCGACGACGACAACGCCAAGTTCTACGTCCTGATCAACCAGGAGGGCGAACACTCCCTCTGGCCGGTCTTCGCCGCCGTTCCCGGCGGCTGGTCCATCGCCTACGGCGCCGCCAACCGCAAGTCCTGCCTGGAGTACGTCGAGACGCACTGGGTGGACATGCGTCCCAAGTCGCTCATCGAAGCCATGTCCACCGAGGCGAACTGACCATTTGAATACGCGGGGCGCGCCGGTCCACATCCCCCTGCCGACCGGTGCGCCCCGCCTCGTCTGCGGGCTCAGACCTCGGCGTGCGCCGCGTCGATCACCGCGTGCGCGTGCTGCCGCCATTCCGCGACGGCTCTGGTGCGCAGGCCGCCGAGCGCCGAGTCGAACTGTTTCGCGCGCTTGGTGACCGTGAGTCCCACGTAGGTGTGCGCGTTCGTGATGGCGCTGGTCGCCACCGCGCAGGCCTCCTCGACCTCGCCCGAGGCCAGCAGCGCCGTGGCGTGCTCGAAGCGGACCAAGGCGGGCTCCATGGTCTCCGACGGGTCGTACAACGCCATCGCGCGGGCGGCCGCCACGGCGGTCTCCTCGGCGCGGCCGAGCCGGGAATATCCGATGGCCTGATAAAAAGCGAGTTTCTCCGGGCGGAAAGAAAAAATACCGACCGAAAGGTCTTCCGATCCGACGTCTTCCAAAGCCGATGCCGATCGTGCGATACACCGCGCGAATTCATCGGCGTGCCCGAGACTGGCGTGCGCACGCGCCGCCATTCCCCATAACCATGCGGCGGCCGGGCCGTATGACGGATTTTCTTGCAAGCGGCCGTCGAGTAACTGCAAAACTTCCTTCGGTTTATCGCTATACGTCGGCAAATACGCGAGCCCGGCCAGGGCGATGTCCTCCGAATAGCGGTCGCCGATGTCCTGCGCGGCGTGGATCGCGGTGGCATACCACATGCGCGCCTGACCGAAATGCCCCTCGTTGAAGAGGATCTCGCCGACCACGTTCGCCAGCCGTCCGGCCGTGCGCACCAATCGGACCTGCTGATGGGTGGGCTGCCGTTCGCCGAGACAGCCACGCACCAGCCGGAATTGCTCGAGCCCCGTCTGCAACAGTTCGTGGGGCGGAACCTGGACCACCCGCGTGCCCAGGACCTCGGCCGACTGCTCCAGGAACGCCAGTCGCCGTTCGCTGATCGACCCCGCGTCGAGGGTTGCCAGCATCCTCTCCGGTTCGCTCGCCACCAGGTCCGCCGCCTGGCCTGCCATGCCCGCGCCGATGCAGGCCAGCAGTTCTCGCCTTCTCACGTCGTCTTCCTCGACTTCCTTGTCGAGCCCGATTTCCCTACCGAGCTTGGTGTGCCTTTCGGGCGCCGAATCGGCGCGTTCGTAGTCGGGGGTCGGCTCCTGGCGCGTGGTGACAGCGCGCTCGAATCGTTCGGCGACGACTGAATCGACGCCCGACAAGACCCTGTCCAGGAGACGCTGGCTAGCGGCGTGCATCCGGGTTGTCCGGCCGTTCTCCCACAGGACCACGGTGCGCGGTGTGACGCCCACCAGACGCGCGAATTCGTAACGGCTTCGCTTCATCGCCGTGCGAAGCGCATGTACAGCTTCGCCCGTCCAGTCGACCTCCACCATAGGTCTCTCTTCCTCACTCCAGGCCGCTACAAACGGAAAGTACTCGCAATTACCGCATTCGGGTCTGTTATCTACCGAATCGCAACGCGCACTGTTGAATCGCACCCGGCATCGGGGGTCCGCCCAAACCCTGTCGAGGGCGCCCGTTGTCCGGAACCCGGCGCACGGTCCCGACACGGCCCGATCCATCCGTGTCGAGCGCGGCTCCGGCGGCGCCTTCTCGGTGCCGGGTGCACTGCGCTTATGGAGGTGAACGATGGACGTGTTGCACTCGGATGTCCGAGAGCTGTGGTTGATTCAGAGCCGCGACTGCACGCAGGAACCGCTCGGCCTGACCTATGACCGCGCGCGGTTCCTGTGCGCCGTCCATGGCGGGCACGGCGCGCGCTGCAGGCAATACCTAGCCGCGTCGGCGTTCTGTTCCCGGCAGGCCGCCGACCAGTGAGCGGCCGTGAATCCGCTGCTGAGCATGCTCGGCGCGTGCACCTTGCTGGTGGCCGCGATCGTCGGCGTCGGCTCCTGCCTGCCGTACGGCGGCGCGGAGGACGCGCACCGACCGCCCGATGAGCCGTTCACCGTCGAGCAGGCGCACCGCGTGATGCAGGGCCACCGCCCCTGCCGCGCCGACGTCTGCCCCCGCAAACAAGCGGCCTTCCGCACCTTGGTCGCATCCGGCCGCGTCGTCCCCGACAGCAGGGCCGACGGATACTCGCGCTGACCGACTGTCAGCGCACCGAACTCGTTGCCGGCAGCGCGATCCGCCCGCCAACGACGTTCACCCCCTGCACGGGACTACGGCGAGGGAGCCCCGGCAGCGCTGAAGTCCTCGTATCTCCGTACGACGGAGGTACGAGGACTTCCCGGCGTCCGCTCACGCGTCGCGTTCGATCGGTCGCCGCCGCGGGGCGCTCAGCCGACAGCCGTAACGGTCAGTTTCCGGTCGACCCGGCGGCGTCCGACAGTTCCTCGAATTCCTTGTCCGTCAGCTCGATTCGCGCGGCGGCGATGTTCTCCTCGACGTGCGCGACGCTGGAGGTGCCCGGGATCGGCAGCATGACCGGGGAGCGGCGCAGCAGCCAGGCCAGGGCGAGCTGGGCGGGGCTCGCGCCGTGCTCGGCGGAGATGGACGCCAGCGGACCGCCGGGGGCGGCGAGTTCACCTGTGGCGATGGGGAACCACGGGATGAAGCCGATGTTCTCCTGCTCGGCGTAGTTCAGCACGTCCTCGTCGGCGCGGTTGGCGAGGTTGTACAGGTTCTGCACCGAGACGATGGTGGCGAGTTCGCGCACTTGGCGCAGCTGCTCGACGGTCACCTGCGAGACGCCGATGTGCCGGATCTTGCCCTCCTGCTGGAGCGCGACCAGCTCGCCGATCTGGTCGGCCAGCGGCACCTTCGGGTCGATGCGATGCAGCTGGTACAAATCGATCCGGTCGAGGCCGAGATGGCGCAGGCTGAGTTCGGCTTGCTGGCGCAGGTATTCGGGCCGGCCGACCGCACTCCACTCGTTGGGGCCCTGCCGCGTGAGACCGGCCTTGGTGGCGATGACCAGGCCCTCCGGATACGGGTGCAGGGCCTTGCGGATCAGTTTCTCGCTGACGAACGGACCGTAGGAGTCGGCGGTATCGATGAAGTTCACGCCGAGCTCTACCGCCCGGCGCAGCACCCGTACCGCCTCGTCCGGGTCCTTGGGGTCACCCCAGACGCCGGGGCCGGTCAACTGCATCGCGCCGTATCCCAGCCGATGCACCGGAAGATCGCCGCCGATGGTGAAGGTTCCGGATGCCGCGGCGGGTTGCGCGTCGAGATCTGTGCTCATGAGAATCGTCCTTCCGAAGTCGGAAACCGTGCCAATGCTCCACAAGCGTCGCGCTGCGCGGGCTCTTCCTGCCGCAACAGCGCTGCCCCGAGGTCGATTCCCGCCGCGCTGTTCGCCGGTGGCGTAAACCCGGCCGTGCCCCTCGAATCGACCCACGACTTACTCCCGAGGCCCCGGCGCATCGGCAATGCCCAGGCAACTGGCACGCCACCCACCGTACCCGGACCCGCCACCACCGCGACGAAGTCCGTGAGTGGCACACCACCGAGGGGTGTACTCGCGAAATGCCGCAACCATGTGCCACTCGGGCACATGATGTCCGTGTGGTGCGGCGGCGGTGGTGGTGGCGGGCTAGTTCGTTGGGCGGCCGAAGAGGATGACTTGCATGAGGCGGATGACGCGCCGGGGGGAGCAGGCCGGGTCGGCGGAGCCGAAGCGTTCGCCCAGGTCGACTACCAGGGCGAAGGCGGCGTGGACCAGCAGCCGCGCTTCGGCGGCGGACAGCTCGGGCCGCACGCAGGCCAGCAGTTTGGCCCATTCCTCGACGTTGAGGCGCTGGATATTGCGCAGTACCGTGCGCTCCTCCGGCGGCACGTTGCTGATCTCGGCGTAGTAGACGAAGGTCAATTCGCGCTCGGCGAACGAGCCGGCCACATACAACTCGATCAGGGTGTGGAGCGCTTGTTCGGGTGTCTCGGCCGCGGCGACGGCAGGCCCGATGGCGGCCGACACCCGGTCCGCGGCCCGGCGGAACGCCGCTGTGAGGATGTCGCCCTTGCCGCGGTAGAACCGGTAGACCGCCGAGGATGCGGGCAGTCCGGCGGCGTTGGCGATGTCCTCCACGCTGACGTTCGGGTATCCGCGCTGGTGGAACAGTTCGACCGCGCGCATCAGCAGCAACTCGTGTTTGAAGGTCAGCGGGATCTCGGTCGCGGTGAAGTTCTCGGCCTCGGCGTTGCCGGGCGGCGGCAGCTCGCACGCGGCGAGTGCGTGGCAGGCCGCGGTGAGGCGCGCGGTGAGCGTCCGCACCGGGATCGACACGTGGTGATCACCGACGCTGCTGAGCACGCTCAGTTCCGCCGCGGCCAGCACGGCGCGATCGGCCTTCGACAGCGCGGGCCTGGTCTCGGCAAGCAGTGCGGTGAGCGTCGCGTTCACGCCCGCGAGCTGATCGGCCAGCGTGGCCGCGTCGTCTTTCTCCAGGTAGCGCCGCTGCCAGCGCAACAGCGCCGCGCTGCGCCGGTTGACGATGGCGGCCTCGATCAAGGCGTCGAGCACACGCGCGAGCCGTTGCTCGGCGGACAGGTCCGTGGCGTCGGGCAGCCGGACCGCTTCGGCGCTGACCGCGCCCAACCGCAACACTTCCTCGCGGAACAGCGCGTATTTGCTCGGATAGTGGCGATACAGCGCCGCGGAGCTGATGTCGAGCCGAGAGGCGATGTCGTCCATGCTGACGCCGTGGTAGCCGAGCGCCCCGAACGCCTCGGCCGACGCCGCCGCGATCTGGGCGCGGCGGTCACGTGGTCGGCGCCGGATCACCCGTGCCGGTGTCCCGTCGGCCGCCTTGTCCGCGGCATGGCGGTCCTGGGCACCCATGCCGCGATGGTAGTCCAATACAACGTTCGGTACAGCAACGCTACCCGGTCCCGGGAAGAAATGAATGGTAGATCACAAAAATCTGGTGATCAGCCTTGCATGTCGCACTATGCGCCCATCGAAACGAGAATTTCGGATAACTTATCTGGCTATCGCGCGGGCCGTCCGAAGAGCACCAGCTGCATCAGCAGGCGCACCCGGTCCTGGGCGGCCAGCGGTTCGTTGCCGAAGGCGCGGCCCAGGTCGACGACCACCGCGAAAGCCGCGTGGACGAGGATGCGCGCCTCCGCCGGAGCGAGTTCCGGACGCACCTCGCGCAGCAGCCGGGCCCACTCCTCGACGCTGAGTCGCTGGATATTGCGCAGTACCGTGCGGTCCTCGGTGGGGACATGCTGGAACTCGGTGTAGTACACGAAGGTGAGGGCGCGTTCGGCGAACGATCCGGCGACGTACTGCGTGATCAACGCGGTGAGCGCGTCCTCGGAATCGCCGGCCGCCGCCACGGCCGGGCCGACGGCGCCGGAAACCCGTTCGGCGGCACGGCGGAACGCGGCGGCCAGGATGTCGCTCTTGCCGCGGTAGAAGCGGTACACCGCCGAGGCCGCCGAAAGCCCTGCGGCGGTGGCGATGTCCTCCACGCTGACGTTGGGGTAGCCGCGCTCGTGGAACAGCTCGACCGCTTTGCGCAGCAGCAGTTCGTGTTTGAACGAATCCGGGATCTCCACCACCGCGACCGGCTCGACCGCGCGCATCGCGGGCAGCTTCGCGTGGGCGACCGACCAGCACGCCGAATGCAGCAGGCGGGCAAGGGGTTTCGCCGGGAGGGTGGCGTGATGGTCGGCGATGCTGGTGATCGTGCTGAGCAAGGCGGCGCGCAGCACGCGCACGTCCTCCTCGATGAGTTCCGGTCGCAGCGCGGCCAGCTGGCTGCCCAGCGCGCCGAGTACCGTGGCCTGCTGGTCGTTGAGCGTGGTCTGGTCGTCGGGCTCGAGGTACCTGACTTCCCAGCGCACCAGCGTGACGGTGGGGCGGTTGTCGATGGTGACCGCGATGAGCGCGTCCAGCACGTGCCGCAGCCGCTGCTCGGCGGGCCAGTCGGCCGCTTCATCGGGCAGCTCGACCGATTCGGTCATCGCCTGGCCGACGCGCAGCAGTTCCTCCCGGAACAGCGCGTATTTGCTCGGATAGTGGCGGTACAGCGCCGCCGAGCTGATGCCGAGCCCGGAGGCGATGTCGTCCATGCTGACGCCGTGGTAGCCGAGCGCGCCGAACGCGGCGGCCGACGCGGCGGCGATCTGGGCACGGCGGTTCTTCGGTCTGCGCCGGATCTCGCGAGGTGCCGAGTCGCCGCTGCTCGCCTTCCGCGCCGTACGGCGATTGTCGACACTCATGACGAACATCGTAACGACCTGGCCGTATGGCCTGGCTGGCCGTGTCAGGGGATACGGCTCCCGGGGATGAGCGGCCCCCGGGAGCCGTACCTGTTCTCCGGTGCGCGCCGGCATGCGACGAGGCGGGATGTGCGCGCCGGTGCGTCCGGAAGTCGACAACCGGACTCGGCCGAAGCGCGGGGCACCATGCGCGCCGTGCCGAGATTAGCTGTCGAACAGAGACAAACTTACACCAATATAAATCCAGTACAAGAGCTAATCGAACACAGAATCATTGTTCACATACTGGTTGACCGCCGGTCGACCACCACCCGCGCCCGGCCGCGCGGCACCGTGGTGATGTTGCGGATCTTGCCGCGCTCGGGCGCGCTGCCCGCCGGGAGCGAAAGGGCGTCGCGGACGAGGATTTCGCGCAGCACCGTGGTGCCCTCGAGCAGTGAGAACCCCGCGCCGATGCATCGCCGCATACCGCCGCCGAACGGCAGCCAGGTGTTCGGCGCCACTTCGCCGTCGAGGAAGCGGGCCGGGCGGAACACGGCGACGTCGGGGTAGGCCTCGGTACGGCGGTGTGCGAGGACGATCGACGTGGCGACCACGGTGCCCGCGGGCAGCCGCTGCCCGCCGATCGTCATGTCCCTGGTCAGTTTTCGATTGGTGCCGGAGATGATATTGGTGCCGGAGATGATGGTGTGCAACCGCATGGCCTCCTTGAGCACCGCGTCCAGGTATCGGTCGTCGCCGGTGCGCGCGGCCTCCGCGGCCTGCCGCTGGATCTCGGGGTCGGCGGCGAGTTCGTAGAGTGCCCAGGACAGCGCCGAGGCGGTGGTCTCGTGCCCGGCCAGCAGCAGCGTGATGAGCTGGTCGCGCAGTTCGGCATCGGTGAGCGGCGCGTCGCCGTCGCCCGCGCCGACCTCCAGCAGGCGCGACAGCACGTCGGTGCGCCCGGCCAGATCGGTCGCCCGCCGCCGCTCGGCGATCTCCGCGTAGAGCAAGGCGTCGACCGCGGCGAGGTTCTCGGCGAAGCTCTTCCACGGGCCGACCCGCCGCAATCGGCCGCTCTTCAAACCTAGGAAGACCAGCGGATTCAGGTGGACGATCCGATTCAGGCGCGGGTTCAGCTCGGCCCTGGTCCGCGTATCGGTGACGCCGAAGACCACCCGCGTGATCACCTCGAGGGTGAGCGCGTTCATCCGGTCCAGCATGCGCACGGTGGATCCGGGCGCCCAACCGCCGATCTCCGCGGCCGCGATCTCGGAGATCAGCGCCCGGTAGCCGCGCAGCGCGGCGCCGTTGAACGCGGGCATGAGCAGCCTGCGCGCCCGCGCGTGCTCGGCCTCGTCGGTCAGCAGCAGCGAGTGCGGGCCCATGATCGCACCGAGGATCTGGTTGCCCTCGCCCGCGTGCAGGTCGTGTGGATCGCCCGCGAAGATCTCCTTGATGTGCTCGGGGCGGGAGTACACCACGACGCGGTCGGCGAACGGCGGGATCCGCAGGGTGAAGACGTCACCGTAACGGCGCGCCATCGCGGTGAGGAACCGGGCCCGGTCCCGCTGGAACAACGCGCTCTGCACGAGCGGCGGCAGCGCGGGCCCAGGCGGAAAACCCACGGGCTCGGTACGTTCTCGGACGTCCTGTGCGGCCACGATGCCACCTCCACGTGCATGTCGAACCGGCTGTCGCCTCCACGCTAGGAGAAACCCGGACGCCGGTCCACGACGAATCGCGGCCGCCCACGGAAACCGGATCGCCATTCGGCACTCCGATTGCCCGAAACCGACTGTACCCGTGCGTCTTCCCTCAGCCTCGCCCGCCGGGCCGGATCGTGCCGTACCAGTCGAGCAGGTCCGGGTTGTCCACGGCGCTGCGTTCGACGACGCGGCTCGGGTCGGCGCCCTGGAACAGCTTCTTGATCGGTACCTCGAGCTTCTTCCCGGTGCGGGTGTGCGGGATGCCGGGGGCCAGGATGATCTCGTCGGGCACGTGGCGGGGGGATACCTCGGTGCGGATGGTGCTGTTGACGCGCGCTTTCAGCTCGTCGGTGAGTTCCGCGCCGGGCGCGAGGGTCACGAACAGCGGCATCCAGTATCCGCCGTCGGGCTGCTCGGCGCCGATCACCAGCGCTTCGGCGATCTCCGGGAGCCGTTCGACGGATTGGTAGATGTCGGCGCTGCCCATCCGGATGCCGTGCCGGTTGAGCGTGGAGTCCGACCGCCCGTGCACGACCACGCTGTGGTGGTCGGTGATGGTGATCCAGTCGCCGTGCCGCCACACGCCGGGGAACATGTCGAAATACGCATCGTGATAACGCTTCCCGTCCTCGTCGCGCCAGAAGTAGACCGGCATGGACGGCATCGGCGCGGTGATGACGAGCTCGCCGACTTCGCCACGCACCGGCTGTCCCGCCGGGTCGTAGGCGTCCAGCGCGACGCCGAGGAAGGGCGCCGACAGCTCACCCGGCCACACGGGCACGGTGCGCGCGCCTCCGATGAACGCGGACACCACGTCGGTGCCGCCGCTGATCGAGGAGACCTGGACGTGCTCGCCGACGTTCTCGCCCAGCCACAGCGCCGAGGAGGTGGGCAGCGAGGAGCCGGTGATGCCGACGGTGCGCAGGGCCGACAGGTCGTGCTCGGTGCGCGGCACCGAGCCCGCTTTGATGCAGGCCAGCACATAGCCGGGGCTGGCGCCCAGCACGGTGGCGCCGACCTCGGCGGCGATCCGCCACAGCGCGTCGGGGGTCGGCGCGGTAGGGCTGCCGTCGTAGGTGACGATGGTCGCCCCGGCCAGCAGGCCCGCGATCTGGAAGTTCCACATCATCCAGCTCGGGCTGGTGTACCAGAAGAAGGTGTCCTCGGGTCCGATGTCCGATTGCAGGGCAACGGCTTTGAGGTGTTCGAGCAGCACGCCGCCGTGGCCGTGCACGATGCCCTTGGGCAGGCCGGTGGTGCCGGAAGAGAACACGATCCACAGCGGATGGTCGAAATCCACCGACTCCGTGGTGATCACCGGAGGCAGCGCGTCGGTGGTGGTCACCGCCTCGTCCCACGAGGTCGCGTCCGGCACGTCCAGCCCGAGCCGGGAGATCGCGATCGTGCCCTTCAGCGAGTCCAGGCCCGCACGCAACGCGGCGATGTCGTCGCGCTTGTCGTGCGCCTTGCCGCCGAAGCGGTAGCCGTCGGCGGTGACCAGGACAGTCGGCTCCAGTTGCCCGAGCCGGTCCAGCGCGGCTTTCGGCGAGTAGTCCTGTCCGCAGGCGCTCCAGATCGCGCCGATGCTCGCGGTGGCCAGGAACGCGATCACCGCTTCCGGGATGTTCGGCAGATACCCGGCCACCCGGTCGCCGGGCCGCACACCCAGCGATCGCAGCGTCTGTGCGAAAGCGGCGGTGTGGTCGATCAGTTCGGCCCAGGACACCTCGCGGATCGGAGCGTCCTCACTGACCGCCTTGATCGCGGGCCGGTCGGTGCGCAGCTGCCGGATCACCTGGTCCACATAGTTCAACCGGGTGCCGGGGAACCACTGCGCGCCCGGCATCTCCGCGCTCGCCAACACTTCGCCCGCGATGTCACCGAGTTCGAAGTAGTCCCAGACCGCGTGCCAGAACCCGGCGAAATCGTCGACCGACCACTGCCACAGCGCGTGATAGTCGGTCGCGTGCACACCGGTGCGTTCCGCGACGAATCGGGCGAAGTCGGTGATCCTCGCCTCGGCGATGTCTTCTTCGGTCGGCACCCATTGTGGTTGCATCGCGGTCCTCTCGACTCTGGGAACTCTGCGTTCAGGCGCGGTCGGCGCGCCGCACGATCTGCTCGGCGTGCCGGAACACGGGGCCATCGACCATCCTGCCCTCGAAGGCGAAGACGCCGCGGTGGTTCGGCGCTTCCGCCAGCACCCGCCGCGCCCAGGTGAGCTCTACCTCCGAGGGCGCGTAGGCGGCGCGCAGCACCGGCACCTGGCTGGGGTGGATCGCCACCTTGGCGTCGAAACCCACCGCGACCGCGTCCTCGGCCTCGGCCCGCAGCCCGTCCAGATCGCGAATGTCCAGGTACACCGAGTCGAGCGCGAACTTGCCGTAGGCCTTGGCGGCCAGCAGCGCTGTGGAGCGGACGTGGCGGGCCACGTCGCGATAGCCGCCGTCGGCGTGCCTGCTCGCGGTGCCGCCGAGCCCGGCGACCAGATCCTCCGCCCCCCACATGACGCCGATCGCGTTGCGCGCCGTCATCGCCGCGCCGACGGTGAGCGCGCCGAGCGGCGACTCGATCAGCGCGATCACCTCGTAGTCCGCCAGAGCCGTGAGCTGTTCGGCCGACTCGCATTTCGGCAGCATGAGCCTGCGGTAGGCGGTCGCTTTCAGCGCCGCGAGATCGAGCGCGTGGTCCTCGGTACCCGCCGCGTTGACGCGCACCACCGTGGTCGCCGGATCGAGCGGTGTATCCAGCAGCGCCTTGCGCGCCGCCGCTTTGTCGTGCGCGGCGACGCCGTCCTCGAGGTCGAGAATCACGACGTCGCCCGCGGCCGCCGCCTTCGCGAAGCGCTCGGGACGATCGGCCGGGCAGAACAACCAGGCCGGCCCTGCCATCTGCCAATTCATGCGGCATCGCCTCCGGCATGAGCGCGACCCCGCCGACTCCGGGCCGGACGCCTCATGCCACGCCCTCCGGAGCCTTGCGCACCAGCGTCTTGCGCACCGCCGTCGCGACGACCTCGCCGTGCTGATTGCGCGCCGTGTGCGCGAAGGTCACGATGCCCTCGCCCGGACGGCTCTTCGATTCACGCTTGTCGGTGACCACGGTTTCGGCGTACATGGTGTCGCCGTGGAACAGCGGCTTGGGGAAAGCGACCTCCGAGAAGCCGAGGTTGGCCACGATGGTGCCCTGGGTCAGCTGCGCCACCGACAGTCCGATCAACGTGGACAGGGTGAACATCGAGTTCACCAACCGCTGATTGAACGGAGGCAATTGTTCGCTGAACGCCGCGTCCAGGTGCAGCGCCTGGGTGTTCATGGTGAGCGTGGTGAACAGGACGTTGTCCGCCTCGGTGATCGTGCGGCCGGGGCGGTGCTCGTAGACCACCTCGGTGTCGAACTCCTCGAACCACAGGCCGCGCTGCACGACCGTCCGCCGGGTCACAGGCCCAGCTCCCGTCCGATCAGCATGAGCTGCACCTCCGTCGTCCCCTCGCCGATTTCCAGGATCTTGCTGTCGCGATAGTGCCGGGCGACGGCGTACTCGTTCATGAAGCCGTAGCCGCCGAAGATCTGTGTCGCGTCGCGAGCGTTGTCCATGGCGGCCTCGCTGGCCACCAGCTTGGCGATGGACGCCTGCTTCTTGAACGGCTTGCCCGCCAGCATCAGCGCCGCCGCGTCGTAGTAGGCCGTGCGCGCGGCGTGCGCCCGCGTCTCCATCCTGGCGATCTTGAACGCGATGGCCTGATTGCGCCCGATCGCCTGGCCGAACGCCTCGCGCTCCTTGGCGTAGCGCACGCTCTCCTCCACACAGCCCTGCGCGGCGCCGACCGCGAGCGCGGCGATGGCGATGCGGCCCTCGTCGAGGATGCGCAGGAAGTTCGCGTAACCGCGCCCGCGCTCGCCGAGCAGATTCTCCTCGGGGACGCGGACGTCGGTGAAGCTGAGCGGATGGGTGTCGGAAGCGTTCCAGCCGACCTTGTTGTACGCGGGCTCGGCGACGAAACCGGGCGTGTCGGTCGGCACCAGGATCGTCGAGATCTCCTTCTTGCCGCCGGTGTTCCCGGTCACCGCGGTCACCGTGACGAGCTTGGTGATGTCGGTGCCGGAATTGGTGATGAACTGCTTGCTGCCGTTGATGATCCATTCGCCGCCGTCGATGACCGCGGTGGTCCTGGTGCCGCCCGCGTCGCTGCCCGCGCCCGGTTCGGTGAGCCCGAACGCGGCGAGGTTGCGGCCGCTGGTCAGCTGCGGCAGCCATTCCTGCTTCTGCTTGTCGTCGCCGAAGCGGTAGATCGGCATCGCGCCCAGCGAGACGCCCGCCTCCAGCGTGATCGCCACGCTCTGGTCGACCTTGCCCAGTTCCTCGAGCGCCAGGCACAGCGCGAAGTAGTCGCCGCCCATGCCGCCGTACTCCTCCGGGAACGGCAGGCCGAACAGGCCCATCTCGGCCATCCCCGCGACCACTTCGTACGGGAAGGTGTGGTTCGCGTCGTGCTCGGCCGCCACCGGAGCGACCACCGACCGCGCGAAGTCGCGCACGGTCAGCGCGAGATCGCGGTACTCCTCCGGCAGCGTGCCGGTGGACAGGAAGTCGGTCATGCGGGGATTCCTTCTCGTTCGGTGGGATTCGTTACGTCCTGCGCGACGACGCGCGCCAGCACTTGGTCCAGGCGTACCTGTGCGCCGGGCTCGACCAGTAGTTCGACGGTTCCGGCGACCGGCGCGGTGAGCGAGTGCTCCATCTTCATCGCCTCCACGATGACCACCGGATCGCCCGCGGCGACGGCGGCGCCGGAGGCGACCGGCACCGCGATCACCGAGCCGGGCATGGGCGAGCGGATCTCGGCGTCGCCCACGTGCTCGTCGCCGCCGCGCACGTCGACCTCGGCCACTTCGCGCAGCACCGCGATGCCGGACGGTCCGGCCACCCACAACAAGCCGTCCTGCTCGGCGACCCGGTAGGTGCGGCGCAGGCCGTCCAGGGTGAGGGCGAGTTCGCCCGCGCATCGATCGCCGGAGGCGGTGAATACCGCGGTCAGTGCGCGGCTTTCGCCTCCGTCGACCCGCACCGTGCCGTCGTCCGGCGTGCCGGACAGGTAGACGTGCTCGACCCGCTCGCCGCCCGCGAGCCGGATCGGCGTTGGCGCGTCGGCCCCGATCCGCCAGCCGGAGGGCACCTCCCAGGGGTCGCGCGGCGCGGCGGGCCACCGCCGCACCCAGTGCCAGGCCGCCGCGGCGACGAACTCGTCGTCGCCGACGGCGGCGGGCCGGAAGTCGGCGACCCGCCGGTCCAGCAGGGCGGTGTCCAGCCGTCCTTCGGCCACGTCCGGGTCGGCGAGCAGGAAGCGCAGGAATTCGATATTGCTGGTCACGCCGAGCAGCACGGTGCCGGCCAGCGCGCGATCGAGTTTCGCGAGCGCGGCGGGGCGATCACCGGCGTGCGCGATGACCTTCGACAGCATCGGGTCGTAGTCGCTGCCGACGCGCGTGCCGACCCGCAGGCCCGAGTCGACCCGGACACCGGGGCCCTCCGGCTCGTCGAGGTCGAGCACCGTGCCGCCGGTGGGCAGGAACCCGCGCCCGGGATCCTCGGCGTACACCCTGGCCTCGATCGCGTGCCCGACCATGCGGATGTCGTCCTGCGCCACCGCCAGCTTCTGCCCGGCCGCCACCCGGACCTGGCATTCCACCAAGTCGACGCCGGTGACCAGCTCGGTGACCGGATGCTCCACCTGCAGGCGGGTGTTCATCTCCATGAAGAAGAACTCGTCGGGCTGGTCGGCGGAGACGATGAACTCCACCGTGCCCGCGCCCACATAGTCCACGCTGCGCGCGGTGTTGCAGGCCGCCGCGCCGATCCTGGCCCTGGTGGCCGCGTCCAGCAGCGGTGAGGGCGCCTCCTCGATCACCTTCTGGTGGCGGCGCTGCAAACTGCATTCGCGCTCACCCAGATGCAGCACGTTGCCGAACTGGTCGGCGAGCACTTGCACCTCGATGTGCCGCGGCCGGGTGACGAACCGTTCCAGGAACAGCGTGTCGTCGCCGAACGCGGCGGCGGCCTCGCGCCGGGCGCTGCGCAGCGCCTCCGGCAGGCGGGCCGGATCGTCCACCCGGCGCATGCCCTTGCCTCCACCGCCCGCGGACGGCTTGACCAGCACCGGATAGCCGACTTCGGCGGCCGCGGCGATCAGCTCGTCATCGGTCAGGCCGGGCGTGGCGATGCCGGGCACCACGGGGACCCCGAAGGCGGCCACGGTGTTCTTCGCGGTGATCTTGTCGCCCATCACCTCGATGGCGCGGGCCGGCGGTCCGAGGAAGACGATGTCCGCTTCCGCCAGCGCGGCGGCGAAAGCGGCGTTCTCCGAGAGGAACCCGTAGCCGGGGTGGACCGCTTGCGCACCGGTGCGCACGGCGGCGGCCACCACGCGGTCGATGGCGAGGTAGCTCTCCCGGGCGGGGGCCGGCCCGAGACGCACCGCCGTGTCGGCTTCGTGGACGTGGCGGGCGTCGGCGTCGGCGTCGCTGTAGACGGCCACCGAGCGAATCCCCAAGGCGCGCAGCGTGCGGATCACCCGCACCGCGATCTCGCCGCGGTTGGCGACGAGCACGGTGTCGAATCCGACGGGAACGGAGCTGTTCAGCATCGTCATCACATCCGGAAAACGCCGTAGGAGACGGGTTCGAGCGGGGCCTGCGCGCACACCGACAGCGCCAGCCCGAGCACGGTTCTGGTGTCGGCGGGATCGATCACGCCGTCGTCCCACAACCTGGCCGTCGAGTAATAGGGGTTGCCCTGGCTCTCGTACTGGTCTCGGATCGGGGCCTTGAACGCCTCCTCGTCCGCCGCCGACCAGGGCTGCCCGCTGCTGTCGAGCTGGTCGCCGCGCACCGTCGCCAGCACCGACGCCGCCTGCTCGCCGCCCATCACCGAGATCCGGGCGTTCGGCCACATCCACAGGAACCGCGGCGAATACGCGCGCCCGCACATCGAGTAGTTGCCCGCGCCGTAGGAACCGCCGATGACGACGGTGAGCTTCGGCACGCGGGCGCAGGCCACCGCGGTGACCATCTTCGCGCCGTGCTTGGCGATGCCGCCCGCCTCGTAGTCGCGGCCGACCATGAAGCCGGTGATGTTCTGCAGGAACAGCAGCGGGATGCTGCGCTTGTCGCACAGCTCGATGAAATGCGCGCCCTTCATGGCGGATTCGCTGAACAGCACGCCGTTGTTGGCGACGATGCCCACCGGATGGCCGTGGATGTGCGCGAACCCGGTGACCAAGGTCTTGCCGTATTCGGCCTTGAACTCGTGGAACCCGCTCTCGCCCTCGACGGTCCCGTCGACGAGGCGATGGATCACCTCGCGCACGTCGTAGGGAGTGCGCAGGTCGGTCGGCACCACGTCGTAGAGCTCGGATTCCGGCGCGGCGGGCGCGATGACGGGCCGCACGTCCCACGGGACCGGCGTGCGCGGGCCGAGCGTGGCCACGATGCGGCGCACGATGCGCAGCGCGTCCTGGTCGTCCTCGGCCAAGTGGTCGGTGACGCCGGAGGTGCGCGAGTGCAGCTCGCCGCCGCCGAGTTCCTCGGCCGTGACCACCTCACCGGTCGCGGCCTTCACCAGCGGCGGGCCACCGAGGAAGATGGTGCCCTGGTTGCGCACGATCACGGCCTCGTCGCTCATCGCGGGCACGTAGGCGCCGCCCGCGGTGCAGGAGCCGAGCACCGCGGCGATCTGCGGAATCCCTTTGGCGCTCATGGTCGCCTGGTTGTAGAAGATGCGCCCGAAATGCTCCCGGTCGGGGAACACCTCGTCCTGGTGCGGCAGGTACGCGCCACCGGAATCGACCAGGTAGACGCACGGCAGCTGGTTCTGCAACGCGATCTCCTGCGCGCGCAGATGCTTCTTCACCGTCATGGGGTAGTAGGTGCCGCCCTTGACCGTCGCGTCGTTGGCCACGATCACGCATTCCCGGCCGGACACCCGGCCGATCCCGGTGATGATCCCGGCGCCGGGGGAGTCGTCGCCGTACATTCCGGTCGCGGCCAGCGGGGACAGCTCGAGGAACGGGCTCCCCGGGTCCAGCAGCTGGTCCACGCGCTGCCTGGGCAGCAGTTTGCCCCGCGCGACGTGGCGATCGCGTGCCTTCTGGGGCCCGCCCAGCGCCGCGGCGGCCAGCCGGGCGCGCAGATCGTCGACCAGCGCCGCGTGCGCGGCGCGGTTCCCGACGGCCTCTTCGGTAACGGTCATCACGTAATCCTGTCGTCCAGTTAGTCGACGATAACTGAAATTCAGGTTAGTCTTGATTAACCGAGTTGTCCAGATCGGCCGAAAGGACCGCGTGTGACCAGTGCCGAATCCGTCGCGCCGACGCGTCGTGAGCAATTGAAGGCGCAGCGCAGGGTGCAACTGCTGGAAGCGGGAGCGCGGTTGATCGCCGATCGCGGCTTCCTCGGCATGCGCCTGGACGACCTGGGCGCCGCCGTCGGCATCAGCGGCCCCGCGGTCTACCGGCACTTCCCGAACAAGGAAGCGCTGCTGATCGAGCTGCTGGTCGGGGTGAGCCAGCGCCTGCTCGACGGCGGCAAGAAGGTGGTCGCGGGCACGAATTCCCCAGAGGAGGCGCTCGCCGGGCTGGTCGATCACCATCTGGACTTCGCACTCGGCGAGCCGGAACTGATCCGCATCCAGGACCGCGACCTGGACAACGTGCCCGCTGCGGCCCGCCGCGAGATCCGCCGCACTCAGCGCCAGTACGTCGAGATCTGGGTGAGCGTGTTGCGCGAGCTGCATCCCGAACTACCCGAGGAGGCGGCGCGGGTACAGGCCCACGCCGTCTTCGGTCTGATCAACTCCACCCCGCACAGCGCGAGCGAGGCGACCGCGGCACGCGCCCGGCCGGTGCTGCGCGGGATGGCGCTGACCGCGCTCGGGTGAGCGCGCCCTCATCGCGCGCTCCACCCGCCATCCATCGTGTAGGCCGCGCCGGTGACCATGCCCGCCTCCGGCGACACCAGCCAGGCCACCAGCGACGCGACCTCCTCCGGCTCGACGAGCCGCTTGATCGCGCTCTCGGTGAGCAGGATCTTCTCCACCACCTCCTGCTCGGGCACGCCGTGCGCCTTCGCCTGATCCGCGATCTGCTTGTCCACCAGCGGAGTCCGCACATAGCCCGGGTTCACGCAATTGCTGGTGACGCCGTGCGGGCCGCCCTCCAGCGCGGTGACCTTGGACAGCCCCTCCAGGCCGTGCTTGGCCGTCACGTACGCGACCTTGTATTCGGAGGCACGCAGGCCGTGGACCGAGGAGATGTTGACGATCCGTCCCCAGCCCTGCCGGTACATGTGCGGCAGCGCCGCGCGCACCAGCAGGAACGGAGCCTCGACCATCAGCGTGAGCAGATCGCGGAAGCGCTGCGGCGCGAAGTCCTGGATCGGGCTGACGTGTTGCACCCCGGCGTTGTTGACCAGGATGTCGACGTCGAGTTCCAGCTCCTCCAGCGCCGCGACGTCGAGCAGGTCCACCGCCCACGACTTGCCGCCCAGCTCCCTGGCCACGGTCTTCGCGCCGACGTCGTCGACGTCGGCCACCGTGACCGTGGCCCCCCGCGCCGCGAGCGCGCGGGCGCACGCCGCGCCGATGCCGCTCGCGCCGCCGGTGACCAGGGCGCTGCGCCCCGCCAGATCGCTCACCGCACGGTCACTTCGGTGCGCGCGCCGAGGGTCTCGGCGTCGGCGTGATCGATGCTCTCCAAGGTCAGTCCCTTCGTCTCTCGTGCGACGAGCACGGCGATCGCGCTCACCGCCGCCGCGCCCGCCAGGTACCAGGCGATCGGCACCGCGGAGTGGTAGGTGTTCAGCAGCCGGACGGCGATGATCGGCGCCAGCGAACCGGCCACGATCGAGGTCACCTGGTAGCCGAGGGACACGCCGGAATAGCGCATCCGGGTGGGGAACATCTCGGCCATGATCGCGGGCTGCCCGGCGTACATGAAGGCGTGGAAGATCAAGCCGATGACGATGGCGGACATGATGACCACGTTGTGGCCGCTGTCCATCATGGGGAAGGCGAAGAAGCCCCAGGTGCCCGCGGTGAGCGCGCCGATCAGGTAGACCGGCCGCCTGCCGATGCGGTCGGACAGATTGCCCACCAGCGGGATCGCCACGAAGTGCACCGCGTGCGCGGCCAGCAGCCACCACAGGATCACTTGGGTGTCGGCGTGCACCTGCGTCTTCAGATAGGTGATGGTGAACGTGACCACCAGGTAGTACATGACGTTCTCGCCGAAACGCAGCCCCATCGCGGTGAGCACGCCGCGCGGGTAGCGGCGCAGCACCTCCACCACACTCAGCGAGGTCGCCTTGATCTGCTCGGCCTCCCGCTGCGCCGCGACGAAGATGGGCGCGTCGGTGATCTTGGTGCGGATGTAGTAGCCGATCAGCACCACGACCGCCGACAACCAGAACGCGACCCGCCAGCCCCAGCCGAGGAACGCCTCGTCCGACAGCGTGGAGCTGAGCACCAGCAGCACCACCGTCGCCAGCAGGTTGCCCGCGGGTACGCCCGCCTGTGGCCAGCTCGCCCAGAATCCGCGGCTGCGGCTAGGACTGTGCTCGGCGACCAGCAGCACCGCGCCGCCCCACTCTCCGCCGACCGCGAAGCCCTGGATGAAGCGCAGGGCCACCAGCAGCGCGGGCGCCCAGTAGCCGATCTGCCCGAAGGTAGGCAGGCAGCCCATCAGGAATGTCGCGCTGCCCACCAGCACCAGGCTGAACTGCAGCAGCTTCTTGCGGCCGTACTTGTCGCCGAAGTGCCCGAACACCACGCCGCCCAGCGGCCGCGCCGCGAAACCGACCGCGTAGGTGATGAACGCGGCGAGGATGGCATCCAGGTCGCTGGTGCCCTTGGCGAAGAACACCTTGCTGAACACCAGCGTGGCGGCGGTGCCGTACAGGAAGAACTCGTACCATTCCACCACCGTGCCCGCCATCGACGCGGCGACCACGCGGCGCAGGCCGCTGGTCATGCCGCCCGAATCCGCCGCTACGGCGTTGTGCTCCCTCATCGCACTTCTCCTTCGTGCCCGGGGCCACACTTCGTTCTCGATGTGACGGCCCCCACAATGCTTTGGCTGCACCGAGTATTGGTGCAGAGGAATTACGCCGCAATGACCATTTGTGCAGTGCGTCTCTGCAAAGATGCAGATATGCGCCCGGCCACTCCTGGTCGTCCCAGCGCGGACGACCTCCTCGTCCTCCTGGCTGTCGGGCGCTCCGGCCGATTCGTGACGGCGGCAGACGAACTCGGCATCAACCACACCACCATCTCCCGGCGCATCGCCGCGCTGGAGCACACCCTCGGCGGCCGGGTGCTCACCCGAGTGACCGGTGGCTGGGAGCTGACCGATCTCGGCAGGGAAGCCCTGGCCGCGGCCGAGGCGGTGGAGTCGGCGGTGAAGTCGCTGGCCGCGGACGCCGACGGCAACCGGGTGCTGGAGGGGGTGGTCCGGCTCTCGGCGACCGACGGCTTCAGCGCATACATCGCCGCGCCCGCGGCGGCGGAGGTACAGCGGCGGCACCCCAAGATCTCGGTGGAGATCGTGGCGATCACCCGGCGCGCCTCGCAACAGCGTTCGGGGCTGGATCTGGAGATCGTGGTGGGCGAGCCGCAAGTGCACCGCGCCACCGCCACGCATCTGGCCGACTACTGTCTCGGCCTCTACGGTTCCCGCGAATACCTGTACGAGAACGGCGCACCCGCGACGATCGACGACCTGTCCCGGTACCCGCTGGTCTACTTCATCGATTCCATGCTGCAAGTCGACGATCTCGACTTGGCCTCCAGCTTCGTGCCCGCGATGCGCGAATCGGTCACGTCCACAAATGTTTTCGTGCACGTCGAGGCCACGCGCGCATCCGCGGGCCTGGGCCTGCTGCCTTGCTTCATGGCCGATCGCCACGCGGACCTCGTTCGCGTGCTGGCCGATTCGGTGACCGTCACCCTCGGCTACTGGCTCGTCGCGCGCACCGAAACCCTTCGCCGCCCGGAAGTGGCCGCCGTCGTCGCCGCGATCCGCGCCGTGGTCGCCGATCAGCGCGACATCCTCCTCGGTCGTCAATGATCCGAGTTGCTTCGGCTGACTCGGGATTCGAGCCGCAATCTTGACATTGCTAGTCAGTTCAGTGGAGACTGAAATAACTAGCAATGAAGGGAGTTTAGATGGATCTCGAGATCGAGCACGTGACGTTCAACAGCCTCGGCACCGCGTGTGCGGGCGATCTGTATCTGCCCGCGGCGGACGGCCCGGTCCCCGGTCTGGTGCTGGGGCACTCCGGGGTGATGGTGAAGGAGGCGTTGCGGGTTTTCGCGCCGTATTTCGTGCGGGCGGGGTTCGCGGTTTTGGCGATCGACTATCGCACGGTCGGAGCCAGCGCGGGGCAACCTCGCGGCCAGGACTACCCACAGCGACAGGCAGAAGATTTCCGTAGCGCGGTGTCGTACCTGCAAACCCGCCCGGAGGTAGACCCGGATCGGATCGGAGTCTGGGGAGTCAGCATCGGGGGCTCGGTGGCGACGCAGGCCGCGGTATTGGACCGGCGCGTGAAATGTGTTGTGGTGCAGAGCCCGAGCGTGTGGAACGGATGGCGGTATCTGGAGCGGTTGCTCGGCAGGGAGGGCGTCGGCGCGCTGCGGGACCGGTTGGACGAGGACTGGCAGCGCCGATATGCCGGCCACGACAGCGCTCGGGTGCCGCACCTGACGTTGCAGGGGGAAAACGTCGAGAGCACACCGGATCTCGCCGCCGAGATGTTCCCGAACTATCGGAACGAGAAGACCCTCGACTCCGCGGAACATCTCCTGACTTTCGCGCCGGAGGACCTCATTCATCGCCTGGCGCCGACCCCGCTGCTGATGATCGCCAACGGCGGCTGGGATCCATACCACATGCTCGAGGAGGCGCAGAGCGCCTTCGCCAAGGCAGGCGAGCCGAAACGACTCGAGGTGCTGCCTTAGACGTGCTCGGCCTCTACACCGGTCCCGGGCTCGAGGAGGCCATGGCTCTGGCCGTCGAGTGGTTCGACCGGCACCTGCGCCGTACCCGCCTCATCACTCCCACCCCGGCGCCGACCTGGGAGTCGGTGACCGCTGTGCCACAGTAATCGAGCCGAATACTGCGCAGGAGGACACAGCATGCCGGACACGGACCGACAGGACGCCACGCTGAAGTGGGTGGAGCGAGTCGCTGCCTTCTGCGTCGAGGAATGGGGACTGCCCCCCATCACCGGACGAATCCTCGGCCTACTGATGATCTGCGATCCGCCGGAGCAATCCGCAGGCCGGATCGCCGAGGCGATCCACGCCAGCCGCGCCTCGCTGACCTCCAACATGCGCCTGCTGACCACCATCGGCCTCGTCCGCAAGGTGCGGATCCCCGGTGACCGTACCGCCTACTACCGCATCGAGGACGACGCCTGGGAGAAGGTCATCCATCGCAAGATCGCAGGCCTCGGCGCCTTCGGCGACATCGCCGAGGACGGACTCGCCTTGGTCGGCGGCGCCGATCCCGCGCTCACCGAACGCATCCGGGCTGCTCAGCAGGCATTGACCTGGCTGCGCGACATCGCCGCCCGGTCCAAGGACACCACCACATGAAGGACCGATCGTGCATCGAATCCGACCCGACCTGGACCCGATTCAGGAAACCCTGCTCCTCACCCTGCGAGCCCGAGCACTTGACGCGACCACGCGCACCCCGATCCTGGGCGACAACCGCCAAGCCGAGCTGGCCGACCGAATCGACTACGACTTCGCCAAACTGAAGCTGAAACCCAGCCTCATCTGCGGAACGGCGCTACGCGCCAAGAAACTCGACGACGCGGTGCGCGCGTTCACCGCGACGCACCGCAATGCGGTGGTACTCGATCTCGGCTGCGGCCTGGACACCCGCATGCTCCGATGCGATCCATCCGCCGGTGTCGACTGGTACGACATCGATTACCCGGAAGTCATCGAAATGCGCGGGCAATTGCTTCCGCACAGCTCCCATCTGCTGGGCGTCGATCTCACCCAACCGGGCTGGACCGAGCAGCTGCCCGCCGATCGACCAGCCATGCTCGTCGCCGAGGGCCTGCTGCCTTTCCTGCCCGGCGACACCTTCCATACCCTGATCCGCGAGGCGACCACGCACTTCCCGGCCGGTGAACTCGCCCTCAACGGCTACACCCGTTTCGCCGCCTGGGCCATGAAATACCACCCCTCGATCAAAGCCCTCGGCATCAGCGCCGCTCAAGGATTCGACGACCCCCGCGAACCCGAAACCTGGGGCGCCCACCTGACATTGATCGAAGAACAACTCCTCACCCGAGCCCCCGAAGTCGCCCTCTTCCCACAACCGCTCCGCGCCATAACCCGCGCCACAGCCCTCAGCCCCACACTGTCCCGGCAAGCCAACCGAATACTCCGATACGCCTTCTAACGTCTCGAGTCGTTGTTCAGCGCTGGGCGTCATAGCTGCCGGAGCGCTCGCCGCCAATGTCGTAATCGTCGCTGCCAGGCCGAATTGTCTGCGCGGACCTCGTTCGCGTGCTGGCCGATTCGGTGACCGTCACCCTCGGCTACTGGCTCGTCGCGCGCACCGAAACCCTTCGCCGCCCGGAAGTGGCCGCCGTCGTCGCCGCGATCCGCGCCGTGGTCGCCGATCAGCGCGACATCCTTCTCGGTCGTCGGCACTGACGGTCGACTCGGCCCCCGGAGGGCGATGCGACTCGTCGTCCCTCCTGGCTGCATCGGCGGCCTCGTTCCCGCTCGCGCGGCTACATAGCTCATGGTGGGCCGCATCCGGCGTCGACGTGCTGTGACACAAATTACACTTAGCTCGACGGTTTGGAATGGCGCACCGCTATTTCGAAGAGAACTCACAGTAGCCCTGTCAGCTGATCTTCTCTGGATCATGTGACTTAATGAACGAGTGGGGGCAAACGGCTAGCGTACGACTAGGCCGCGCGCGTGGCCATTTCTCATTTCAGGGAAGAGTTGCCACTATTGGGAATGTGTATCATTGAAGATATGAACGATAGTTCACGTGCTACATAACCGCATGGTCGAATAATTCGTCGCCGCGCCATCGGTGTTGGTTCAATTCCAACTCGACCTCGTTTCCGGCACCTTATTCGGGTTCAGTGATTAGACTTCGAAATGGAGAAATCTGTGCTACCGCATGTAACTGTAATTCACCGTGTACGTGGTGTCGATGTTCCGTATGCCGAGCGTATTGATCACGTTCACAATCTCGTCACCTATGTTTGCGCGGGCGGCCTGCTCGACGGCATACCAGGGCAATCAGTGGCGGTCAGAGTCCTCGATGGAGCGACTCCGGTGCACGACACGGTGCGCGATCTCGCGGCACGGTTCGGCACGCCGGAACGCATTGTCGCACTGCACGAGTTCGACCTCCTCGCGGCGGCGGAGTTGCGCGCGGAATTCGGCATCCCCGGCGACCGGGCGGAATACGTCACCCGGTTCCGCGACAAGCTGACGATGGCCCAGGCGGTCGCCGCGCGGAACGTCTCCGTTCCCGCATTCCGCGCCGCACCCGACCTGTCCTCGGTCGCCGAATTCGCCGCGGAGTCCGGTTTCCCGATCATCGTCAAGCCGAGATTCGGCGCCGGCAGCCGGGATGTGGTCAAGCTGAATTCGGAAGCGGATTTCGCCGCATTGCCGGACCTCGCGTCCGAACCATTTCTGGTGCAAGAATTCTGCCCGGATGAAGTCGGCGCCATCGACGGCGTGTGGACGGGTTCCGAACTCGGACCGTGGCGCGCTTCGAAATATCTCGGAACATGCCTCGATTTCGCCAACGATGCGGAAAGCCTGGGCTATATCGAGGTCGACGATCCCGCATTGACCGGTAAATTGACCGAGTTCGCCGAATCGGTTCTTTCCGCACTCAGCTCCGGTGTCCCGACTGTCTTCCATCTCGAATTCTTCGTCGGCGGCGACGGCGATTCTCCCCGTGTCCAGTTTCTGGAGGTCGCGGCGCGCGCGTGCGGCGGGCAAACCACCCACATGTGGCGCGAGGTGCACCGATACGACCTGCTCGGCGCGGCGGTCGACATCCAGCTCGGCCGGACGCCCGCCACGGCGCCGCTCACCGACGGCGAGGTGGTCGCCGAACTGCTCGTCCACCCGCCGGTGACGCCGCCGTGCCGGGTAGTGGACGTGCACTGGGCGGTCCCGGAGGCCCACGCCCCGTACCACTGCTCGATTCCGCAGGTGGGGTCGGTGATCACCGAAACGTTCGGCTATGCCGATATCGGTGCGGCATTCCGGATCCGCGGAAAATCGACCGCGGAAGTCCTGGAATCGGTGCGGCGCACCGTGGCCGGGTTCCGAATGGTGTGCACGGCGCTCGATTCACCTGTCGCGGCGGCGGTCGCCTGATCTGCTCGGACTTCTCTCGTGTCTCGGCTCTCCGTAGCTCTACCGCCGCCGGGTCCGCAGCGCATGCTGACCCTGATCACCGCGGCATCCGCTGTCTCCAGCGGAATCTATTTGTCCACCGTGGTCTTGTATTTCACCAGGATCGTGCGTATTTCGCCGATGCGTGTCGGTGTGGGGCTCAGCATCGCCGGCGCCGCCTGCGTTGTCGGCGGAGTACTCGTCGGCAAACTCTCGGATCGGCATGATCCGCTGCTGGTATTGCGTCGCAGTCTGATCGTCGCCGCCCTCGCCACGCTCGGATTCCTCGCGGTCGACGGATTCGCGATGTATTTGCTCGTCGTCCCCGCGGCGGCCGCGGGGCAGGCCTGCGTGCAATTGCTGACCACGGCGATCATCACCAAGATCGTCACCGACCGGGCCAACGAGTTCCGGGCGTACACGCGGTCGGTGCTCAACGTGGGCATCGCCGTCGGCATCGGGATGTCCGCGCTGGCGGTGCAATTCGACTCCGCTCTGCTCTATCGCGCGGCGATCGTCGTCGGCGCGATATTTCTCGCCATGGCGGCGCTGCTGGTCGGCCGACTGCCCGCGCTGCGACCCGTCGATGCCGAGTCGCCCGGCGGCCGCAGCCGGTGGGCGGCATTACGCGACCGGCCGTATCTGGCATTGACGGCGCTCGACGGTGTGCTGTCGCTGCAATACCGCGTCCAGTCGGTCGCCATTCCCTTGTGGATCATCGGCGCGACCACGGCGCCGCGCTGGTCGATCGCCACGCTCGACATGCTCAACATCGCCATCGTCGTGTTGTTCCAGGTCCGCGCCAGCAGGCGCGTCCTCGACGTCCCAGCGGCGGGCGCGGCGCTGCGGCGCTGCGGCTGGGCGTTCCTGGTCGCCTGCGTCCTGTTCGCGTCCACGCGCGGCCACGGCGGCTGGATCGCGGTGCTCATCCTGGTCGCGGGCGGCGCGATCCTGAGCGTGGGGGAGCTGTGGCAGACGGCGGGCGGCTTCGAAGCGTCGAACCTGCTCGCCCCGCCGCGGGAAATCGGCGCGTATCTGGGTGTTTTCAGCATCGGCTTACGGATGGCCGACACCGTCGGCCCGGCGCTGCTCGCCTGGTTGTGCGTCGATGTCGGCGTCGTCGGCTGGTACATCACGGGATTCGTCCTGCTGGCCGCCGGGCTGCTGTCCCCCCTCGTCGTCGCTTGGGCCGAATCGACCCGCGACAGGTACGCGCTCGCTCCGGCGTCGTGACACCGGACGCGAAACCCTTGTACTGGCATTGGAAGGACCATCCCGATGGAAGCGACGATCGACATCCGGATCACCGCGGCGGATCTGGCCGAAGCACTGCGCACGGATGTCCTGACCGGACTGTCCGGACCGCGGAAATGGCTGCCGCCCAAGTGGTTCTACGACACCCGTGGCAGCAAACTGTTCGAGGCGATCACCGACTTGCCCGAGTACTATCCGACCCGCACCGAGCGCGCGCTGCTGCACGCTTGTGCTCAGGAGATCGCGGTCGGGGCCTCCGACGCGACGGAGCTGATCGAACTCGGTTCCGGATCCTCGGAGAAGACCGGTCTGCTGCTGCGTTCGTTCAGTGAACACGGCTCGTCGCGCTCGTATGTGCCCTTGGACGTCTCCGAGTCCGCTCTGCGGGACGCGGTCGGGTGGATCAACGCGGAGTTCCCCCGGATCGAGGTCCACGGCCTGGTCAGTGATTTCACCAACGGGCTCGACTGGCTGCCCCGCCGCGGGCGGAGGATCGTCGCGCTGCTCGGCGGCACGCTGGGCAACCTCGTCCCGGCGGAGCGGGCCGAGTTCTTCGGGCGCCTGCACGACATGCTCGAGCCGGGGGAACAGTTGCTGCTGGGCGTGGGCCTGGTGACCGATCCGGCCGTCATGGTGCCCGCCTACGACGACGCCGCGGGCGTGACGGCCGAGTTCAACCGGAACATCCTGCACGTGGTGAACAACCGGCTCGGCGCGGACTTCGAACCCGAGCGGTTCGCGCACGTCGCCGTGTGGGATCCCGGCAACCGGTGGATCGAGATGCGCTTGGAGGCCACCGCCGACATGACGGTCACCGTCGCGGACCTGGATCTGGTGATCGAGTTCGCCGCCGGTGAGCAGATGCGCACCGAGATCTCGGCGAAGTTCCGGCTGACGGACTTCCACGCCGAGCTGGCCGCGGCCGGGCTCCCGGCGCAGCGATCCTGGACCGATCCCGCCGAGCGCTTCGCCGTGGTGCTCGCGGGCAGATGAGCGACGTCATCGCGGCGGCCGGGGCGACGTTCGCCGAACGTCCCCGGCTGCGGTCCGGCACGGGCCGGTGGATCATGGCCGCCGCCGTGCTCGGTTCGGCGCTGGTCTCCCTCGACACCACCGTGGTCAACCTCGTCGTGCCGCGGATCGGGGCGGACCTCGGCGCCGACATGGTGGATCTCCAATGGGTGGTGAGCGGCTACACCCTCGCCTTGGCGTCGCTGATCCTGGTGGGCGGGGCGTTGGGTGACAGGTACGGCCGTCGCGCGGTATTCGTCTGGGGCAGTGTGGTCTTCGCGCTGGCCTCGGCGTGGTGCGGAGTCGCGCCGGACGTCGTGACGCTCGTGGCGGCGCGGGTGGTGCAGGGGGTCGCGGGTGCGCTGATCACGCCCGGCAGTCTCGCGCTGATCGCGGCGTCGCTGGATCCGCGTGATCAAGGCGCGGCGATCGGCATGTGGTCCGGTCTCGGGGGCGTGGCGGGCGCGGTGGGGCCGATCGTCGGCGGCTGGCTGGTGGAACTGGCCGGATGGCGCTCGGTGTTCCTGATCAATGTTCCGTTGGCCGTGGCCGTGGCCGTCGTGTCGATGCGCCGCGTCCCGGAGTCCCGAGATCCGTACGCGCCGCGGCGGCCGGATCTGCTCGGCACGGCGGTGGTCGCCACGGGCTTGGTGGTGCTGACCTACGGCTTCATCGCGGGGCAGGCGGGGATGCAGGCGGCTGGCGCGGTGCTGGTGGCCGTCTTCGTGATCGTGCAGACCCGCGTCCGCAACCCGCTGGTGCCGCCCGCGCTGTTCCGGTCGCGGCAATTCACCGCGGTCAATCTGGTGACGTTGCCGGTGTATGCCGCCTTGGGGTGTGTGCTGTTCCTGTTGCTGCTCCAGTTGCAGATCGTCGCGGGGTATTCCCCTCTCGTCGCCGGGACCGCCACGATCCCGATCACCGCGATCATGTTGCTGTCGTCGGGCTGCGTCGGGCGGTGGGCGCAGCGGCACGGTGCGCGCCTGCCGATGACGATCGGGCTGCTGCTGTCGGCTGCCGGATCGGTGTCACTGGCCGGAATCGATGCGAACGGTTCATATGCGACCACGGTGCTGCCCGGCGTCGTCCTGCTCGGCGCGGGCATGGCGGTGTTCGTGGCTCCGCTGACCGAATCCGTGTTCGTGTCGGTGCCGACCGAGGAGGCGGGTATCGCCTCCGGCGTCAACAACGCGATCGCCCGCATCGCCCAGTTGCTCGCCATCGCCGCGATCCCCGGCCTGGTCGGCATATCCCGCACGCCGCTCACCGACAGCATCGCCTTCGGCGCGGGCTATCGCGCGGCCATGTGGATCTGCTCGGCCCTGTTCGCCTCGGGCGCCACACTCGCCGCGACCCTCATGCCCAGACCGGCAAGGGACACGGTGGCCGCCCCACCTGCGGCGCGATGGCCGAGCGACATGCTTCCCTTTTCGGCGGACGCGGTGGGCATCGGCGAGTCGCGGACGACCCCGTCGCGAGGTCGTCGGCTGGGCCGCGGCCGGGGTCCGCGTCGGCAACCGGGCGGCGGCCCTTCGGACCACGACGCTCGCCGCCCGCGACCTGCCCACCCGACCGCGCGGCCGGAAAATCGCTCCGGTCAACGTATGCGGAACGAGTGAGTGCGGGGCGGCGCTTACGCCGTGCGTGCGAGTCGGCACGCGTTCGCGCCACTCGGACGGTGCAGCGCAGCCGGAACGGAAGTCCGTTCAAATAGCAAGCGGGGGTGACACCGCGACGGGCTGGTCAGGTGGTTCGTAGGTCCGCCATGCCTCGGCTAATCGGCGTGCGGCTTCGCGCAAATCGTGGGGCTCGGCGACGAAACTGATCCGTATGCGGTCGATGCTGCCGCCGGAGGCGTCCAGCCCGGCACCGGGCAAGATCGCGACCCCGTGTCGCAGTGCGCGCTGAGCGAAGGAGGCGCCGTCCCCACCGGGCAGTCGGATCCACAGCGTCTGGCCACCGGACACCGTGGGGATCTCCCATTCCGGTAGACGCGCGGCCAGTTCGGCCACCAGCAGGTCGTGACCTTCTCTGCGCTGCTGCGAGATTCGTTCCCGCAATCGGTCGAGATCGCGGAGCAGCCAGGTGGCGGCCAACTGTGCTGGGATGTTGCCGCCGAGATCGTGCACCGCGCGCAGCCGAGACAACCGGGCGATCACCGGGACCGGTGCCCGCACCCAACCGACACGCAACCCGCCCCAGACGACCTTGCTGAGCGAACCGATCGATATCACCGATTTGTCGTAGTGGGCCAACGGCGGTGGTGGCGGATCGGTGCCAGGGAATCCGAGATCGGCCAGCACCTCGTCATCGACCAAAGGCACCGCGGCCCTTCTCGCCGACTCGACCAGGGCCCGCCGCCTCGGCGCGGGAAGCACCGCACCTGTGGGGTTGTGGCATGTCGCGACGACATACGCGAGCGCTGCCGAGGTTACCGTGCCCAAGCCGACCGGGCCTGTCCGCAGTACCGTCGCGGCCTCGCGAAACGCCTCGAGCGCGCCGGGGTACGTCGGCGCCTCGACCAGGACGTGGTCACCGGGCCGGAGCAGTGCGCGGGCGAGTAGCGACAGCGCGTGTTGTCCGCCGCCGGTGACGAGAATCTGCTCCGGATCGGTCGGCACGCCACGTGCTCGGTATCGGTCGGCAATCGCCCGGCGCAACAGCGGATGTCCGGTCGGGTGGTAACCGATGTCGCCCGCGACCGCGGCGAGTTCGGGCGCGATGTGCCGATATGCCTGGGCCAGCTCGGGCGGCGGTTTCCCCGGAGCGGCACAAGCGAGCGCGATGACATCGGCGCTCGGCTCGAGCAGTTGCAGAAAGGCTGGGGAATGGGTGGTCTCGCGAGCCGGGACCGTCTCGGGTCCCGCGACCCGGGTGCCACTGCCCTGCCGGCGCACTACGCGACCTTCCGCGCCGAGCAGATCGTATGCCGCTACCACCGTACTGCGCCCGACCGCGAGAGCCTTCGCCAATTTGCGCTCGGGCGGCAGCCGCATGCCCGACCGCAGCTCACCGTCATCGATCAACGCCCGCAGTCGCCGCGCCAGCAGGACATAGAGCGGACCTCGGTCGGTCGACCAGCGACCGAGCCGATCAGCGAGTTCCATTGGCTCCATATACAAACCAATTCTGCCTGATTGGCTCTAGGGTCCCGACCTCGCCACGGCGACGATGAACCCATGAGCAAGATCTCCATTACCGATGTCGTCGACGACCTGAGCGGTCCTTGGCAGCCGCGCGACCTGGCCACCGCCAACGACGCCGTGGTGCGCATCGCTCGCCTGCACGGCGCGTTCCCCTGGCATCACCACGACGAAGACGAGCTGTTCCTCTGCTGGAACGGCACCTTCCGCATCGAATTGCAGGACCATGCGGCGGTAACACTCGGTCCCGGCGAGATCTTCGTGGTTCCTCGCGGAGTCGAGCACCGGCCGGTGGCCGAGGAACCAGCTCACGCGATCATGATCGAACGGCCGGAAACCAGGCAATACGGCAACTAGCCGAGGACGCACGCGACAGCGGTAGAAGCTGCGACGCGCTGAATGGCTTCGACACACTCGCCCGCACGGCATGACCTGAGCGCCCGGCGAGGATCAGACTGCATATCCGTGGCAGTCAGGGAAGTAGCCACAGTCGTTCACAAGGCAGCCGATCATATTCAGTGCTTTGATCGCCGACTTCGAATGCCGATACTTCCGGACAGTGACTCTCGGACCACTTTCGCAACAGGTTTCGGACTGCTGTTCGGCAAGCTATGTAGTCGAATACGCCGGCAGGTCCGGTAAACCTGATGTGGACGTCGGGTTCGCGGGGAAGCGGGGATTCCGCTGAAGAGGTGTACACCTGTCGTCACGCAGCTTCCGGTGGCCTACTCCGCATCCGGACCGCTGGTCTTCCCGCAGGGTAGGAGTGCGTTGACAACCCTGGCGGAACGATCATGGTCGGGCTGCTGGCCGGTGATGAGCCCTAGGTAGGTATAGGACTCCATGACGCGGACCAGTACGTACGGCAGATCTTCGGAAGGAATCGACGACCGCAGGCGACCAGCGGCGGTCTCCTCGCGGACGATCTCGGCGATCAGCTCGATCAGTCGAGCCTCGAAACCGGACGCCTTGGTTGTCAGCAGGCGCAGGGCCAGGTCGCCCTCGCGGTCGATGAAGCGCTGCATGCCCGGATTCGTGTTGACGGCGCGCATGGCCTCGTTCATGACGGCTGCGGCCGGGGACTGACCGGGCGCGGCGGGGGGTCCGGAGTGGCAGTGGGCCTTCCGCGAGCGGGCGAGGGTCGGTTCGATCAGTGACCAGAGAATCTCGGTGAGCAATTGGTCGCGGGAGCCGACCCAGCGATACAGGGTGGCGCGGTCCACGTCGAGACCCTTGGCCAGCGCTTGCATGTCCACCCGGTCGCCGGCGAGGAAGGTTTTGCGGGCTTCGCGGAAGGCGTCGAGAGCGGTCGGACGCGACGTCGCGGTGCCGTCGAGATGGCGCCGCAACGGTGTGTCGGCGGAGCGGGGGTCCTGCCTTGCCATCCTGCGCACCTCCCTGCGGTTGTCTCGGAATACATGCCGACCGGCACAGTATGCTACATTTCGGAGAAACATTGCAATACAGCCACGGATGATTATTTTGGTGCAAAACTGAACCACTATCCGCCACTTCGGCCTCCTGACCCGAACCCGGTGGCATGAGCGGTCTTTAAGCACAATCGTGCAGGTGCGCAGGGACAACCGCCGATCTGACGCATTCGGTCTCGGCGGCTGCGCTGCGCAGTCACATGTCTTGTCGAGCCCAGGTCACGCCCTGCGGGCGAGTGTGTCGAAGCGGTGGCGGAGGTGTTCGGCGTTGTCGCCGTGGGTGTGGGTGGCGGCGGCGCGGACAGGGCGTAGTTCGGCCAAGAGGCGTGGGGAGTTGACGGGGCCTTCGAGCAGGCTGATTGCAGTGTGTGCTTCGGTGATGGCGGAGGCGGTGTCGCCGAGGCCGGCGAGGGCTGCGGCGTAGTAGGCGCGGTACGACGCTTCGTCGCGTGGACGCTGAGTGCCGCGGGTGCCGATAGTTTCCCGGTAGATGCCCACCGCCCGGTCGTGCTGGCCCAGATAGACCCGGCCCCTGGCCTCGATGGATCGAATCTCGAACGGCGTCACGTGGTGCAGCCATACCGGCTCGTCGACATCGTCGAGCCCTCGATCGACCTCGCGCCAGGCGCGCGTCATCGCCCGATCGAAGTCCTGTCGTTCGCCGATCGCCGCATGCGCCACGGCCTCCCGCGCGGAGCGAACGGCATTCAGCCGAGCCGATGGGATCCGGCGAGCAAGGTGACTGGCCCGCTGTGCCAGCCGCACCGGTTCTCGGCTGGTCGGCCGGTCTGTGGTCAGAAACGTCAAGCTGGCCAGCGCATTGGCGAGCAGTTCGTCGTTGTCGGCCTGCTCGGCCATCAGCACCGCTTCGACGTAGCACCGCCGGGCGACGGCTGGGCGACCGGCGTCCAGACAAAGCCAGCCCGCGCATCGAGCGAGTCGGCTCGTCTCGGCCAACAGCCGCACGCCGGTTTCCCGGCCGTAGGTGCCGTGGTCGAGCAGGCGACGAGCCAAACCGTATTGGCGAAGCGCGAATTCGGCGATGTCCCCGCCTCCGAAGTGATTGTCGTGCTGCCACATGCGTTGCGTCAGCGTCTGCAAGTAGTCGACATGGCTGGACCCGACTCGCGTCGGCACCGTGGCCGCCGGAGCTGTTGCCGCCAAGGTGGTGATCGTCGCAGCGAGGCCGAATTGTCTGCGGTCCATGTCGTCGGCTCCTTTACCCCCATCTTCGATGGTCCTCGGATCGGCCGGACCCAGCAAGATTGGCAGCAACGCGGTGCGCGGTACGCCCAGCGCGTCGGCGGCGCGGACCAGTTCGCGGATGTCGAAGATGGTTCCCACTTCTCCGCGCTCGACCCGTCCGGCGTGGGTGCGGTCCCAGTGCAGCAGCGCGCCGAAATCGGCTTGGGATAGCCCCATTTCTTTGCGGACGAGGGCGAGGGCCTGCCCGGGGCGTCCCTCGGCGAGCAACTTGCGGAAGCGCGACGACTTCCATACGCCGTCGATCTCGTTGTCCGTCACTTTCGTCCCCCTGACCCCGAAATTTGCTGTGATGGCGCGACTTTAAGCACGATCGCGCAGGTCGGGAGGGACAATCGCAGATATCGCACGGCTGTTCCCTCGCAGTTGACAATCTCTGGAGGGGCTCCATGTGGCTTCACTCGGTCGATGCAGTCGACTTCGGGCCATTATGGTGGCTGCGCTGCGAAGTCACATGTCACGTCACGCCGTGCGGGCGAGTGTGTCGAAGCGGTGGCGGAGGTGTTCGGCTTTGTCGCCGTGGGTGTGGGTGGCGGCGGCGCGGACGGGGCGTAGCTCGGCCAGGAGGCGTGGGGAGTTGACGGGGCCTTCGAGGAGGGTGAGGGCGGTGTGTGCTTCGGTGATGGCGGAGGCGGTGTCACCGAGGCCGGCGAGGGCTGCGGCGTAGTAGGCGCGGTACGACGCTTCGTCGCGTGGGAAACAGTTCTCATGGCCGACGCTCTCGCGGTACAGCTGCACCGCCCGGCTGTGGTGTCCGAGCATGCCGAGTCCTCGCGCCTCGTGGGCGCGCAGTTCGGCTTCGGTGACGTGCTCCAGCCATGCCGGGTCGTCCGGGCTGTCGAGCCCCCGATCGGCTTCGCGCCAGACTCGCGCCATCGCCCGGCTGAACTCCTGCTCGTCGCCGACGGCCGCGTAGGCTGTCGCCTCCTCGGCGGCCTTCAGCGCGTTCATACGAGCCGACGGTATTCCCCTGACGAGTTCCGTCGAACGTCGTGCGAGGCGCACGGGCTCGGCGAATGAAGCGGGCGAGGACGCGGCGAGATTCGCGAGATCACCGAGGGCGGCGGCCAATAAGGCATTGTCACCGCACTGTTCGGCGAGCAAGACCGATTCCGTGAGGTGCCGCCGGGCCGTGCCGGGGCGATTACTGTCGCGAGCCAACCATGCAACGGTATTCGACAGCCATCCCGTCGCACTGACCAATTCGGCACCTATGCGGTGGCCGTAGGACCTGGAGTCCAGTAGCCGCCGTACGGAGGCGTATTGCCCTGTTGCATAGAGGAATATCGCGCCGCCACCGCGATGATGGTCGTGCTGCCACAGTCGCTCTGTGAGCATACGGATGTACGTGATATGCCCGGTGCCGACGCGAACCGGTTCTGCGTTCCTGGTCGGCGGTATGGAGACACCCGCCACCGCCGTCATTGTCGCTGCCAGGCCGAATTGTCTGCGGTCCACGTCATCGACTCCTTCACAGGCCCCGTTGTCGATGGTCCCCGTGTCGGGGGTGGCGAGCAAGATTGGCAGCAACGCGTTGCGCGGTACGCCCAGCGCGTCGGCGGCGCGGACCAGTTCGCGGATGTCGAAGATGGTTCCCACTTCTCCGCGCTCGACCCGTCCGGCGTGGGTGCGGTCCCAGTGCAGCAGCGCGCCGAAATCGGCTTGGGATAGCCCCATTTCTTTGCGGACGAGGGCGAGGGCCTGCCCGGGGCGTCCCTCGGCGAGCAACTTGCGGAAGCGCGGCGACTTCCATATGCCGTCGATCTCGTTGTCCGTCACTTTCGTCCCCCTGACCCCGAAATCCGATGTTATGAGCGGACTTTAAGCACGATCGCGCAGGTGGGGAGCGACAAGCGCAGATATCGCGCACTTGGTCTCGTGCACTTGACAGCGTGGCGATGCGCCTCCCGTTCCTCGAGGCTCGGGATGCGCGCGCCGTCGGGGTGATGCCGTGCCGGGCACGGCACTCCGGACGCGGTGAGCCGCGAACGGTGGCGAAAGCCCCCGGCGGCGGGCGTTCCCATCGAACGAGAGGTGATGATGAAGCCGAAAGTGGTCGGGTACCTGCGCCGCGACATCTCCGGGCAGCGCACGCGCAGGCACGAGATGGAAATTCGCGCTATGGCGAAGTCGTCGGGTTTCGATCTGGCACGAACGCTGGTCGCCGGTCCGACCGCGCCGCTTCGCTCGCGGCGCTGCTCACCGTGGTCGGCCGCGTCGGCGCGGTCGCGGTGATAACGCCCGCGCTCGACCATGTGCAATTCCGCGCGGACGAGATCATGGCGGTGTGCGCGCTGATCACGCTCGATTCCCGGCACCTCCCGCCGCCCGGCATCGCCGGTCGGCGTCCGGCCGCCTCGCCGCACCCGGGTTTCCCGGGCCCGGGCTGCCTGCCCTGGCAGCGCTGATCCGCGAACTCACGCGGCCCGTGGGCACGGCCGCCGTTCGATCGCGCTGAGCGTGCGGGACCTTGCTGGGATAAACAGACCGTTCGGTAGTAGGTTGCCTTCGTGAGACGTCAACATTCCGGTCCGGAAGCTTGCTCCGGTCGGATGTTGGACCGCTGCCGGGCGGTTCGTCGCAGGTGAAGGTGAGGGTTCATGGCCGAGTACACGCCGACTCTGGTCGCGATCTACGACGTCGGTTATTCGCGGACGCGCCGCGTAGCCGAGTTCAGGTTGGATCCCGGCGGTGGCGTGACGCTCGCGGTGACCGATCGGAACGGATGCCCGCTCGCTGAAAGGCTGTACGAGCGCGGTATCAAAGTCTTCGATTCGCCCGCGCGAATAACGCCGGACGAAGGTCCGCGTTTCCTGCGCGCGCTGCTCGATGCGCAGGCGATGAGCTATTACCGCGTCATCGATGAAACCCCGGACGAGCCGGAGCGGCCCGGCGTGCGCACGCCTTGGTCCGCGATCCCGGCACCGGGCTCGGACGGCGCGGCCCCGCCGCCCGCTCGGTGAGAGACGCTGTCACCCCTCTACTTCGCAATATCACCCGGCGCTTGACCAGAACCCTCGATCTGGGGACCCGGACCGCGGCGGGCACCTACCGGCGCACCAGCAGCACGCTGGATCTCGGTGCTCGCGAGTTCCGGGCAGTCGACGAGCGGTCCGCGCGTCTGGTGGAAGAAGCGCGCACCCAGGTGCGGTCGCACCCGGCGCAGGCGGCTCGGCAGAGGTGGAATTATCAGCCCAGTGCCGCCGAATCCGCCATGCGTGCGCGCCGGTTGACGACCGATGTCGGCTTCGACGGCGATATGAGAGAAGCCGTGGCGAAAAGCTCCACCACAGTGCGGAAGATGCTCTCCGACGACGGGCAATTGAACGTCTACAAACCGATCGATGGCGAGAAATATGACGCGGGATTACCTTTCGTGCACGCGCCCGGTGCGCTCACGAGCCGGGAGATCGCGGCATACCGTGTGGACGAACTGCTCGGCTTCGGCAGAGTGCCGCCGACGGCACGGACCGACGGTGTGATGGGACCGGACGGCCGCCCCAGGCCGGGCATGATTCAGCAATTCGTCGAGTCCGAGCCGTTCAGGCCGGTGGGCGAGTATTCGAGAACTCAGCAGCAGCAAGTCGGGGTACTCGACTACATCATCGGGGCCATGGATCGCCATCCCGGCAACTACCGCACTGTCGAACGCGGTGGGCAGTTGGAAGTGGTGGCCATCGATCACGGTCGATCGTTCCCGCTGTCGCCTCGGCCGCTCGAAATCGAGATCGATTCCGACTTCGTCACGGCGCAGAAGGGTGAACGTCTCGAAGACGACGTCTTTCGCGCGGTGCAGAATGTGGACATGGACCGCTTTCGGGCGGCGCTCGGCGACGCCGGTCTGCACGACAATGCCATCAGCGGCGCGGTGACCCGGCTGGAGAAGATACGTGAGCTCGGCATGATCCCGGCCGACGCCAACGTGCTGCCACCCTGATCCGCTGAGTCATCCGGCCTGCGGGTGCGGGCGCCGCTCGATCGTGTCGCGCGCCCGTGCCCACACTTCTTGTTTCTCGAACGTGGCGGCCTGCCACGAGTCGGTGGCGAGACCGACTCGACCGCGCCACTTCCGCATGATGTCGGCATGCACCGGCCAGCGCACGAACCGCCGCATGTCCTGCTCGGTTTCCCACACCGAGATCGAGCCGCCGCGTGACTCCGACGGCCGAGCCCACAGCCACAGGCCGACCGCGCCGTGCATCACCGGCCAGTTCCGGCCCAGCCGCATTCCCGTCTTGTAGATCGCCTGAACATCCTCTTCGGAGGCGGCCAGAAAGTCGGTCACGCTGACGAACACCGGGCCCCGGCTGTCGTGCAGCGGCCCGGCCTGCCAGGGCATGAGCATGGTTCCGTCGGAAAACGGCTGTTCATCCGTGCCGCTGTGCGGGTCGCCGGAACGGTTCTCGCTAGAGTTGGTAAGCATGAGTAGATGATATGCACAAGCTTATCGAATCGCCAACCCTCACCTTCTGGTCTTCGCGGCCGGCGGTACATCGAACCCGCACCATCCCGCGCCTACCACCGGCAGTGCTCCGATTTGTCGTATCGATCGACTGGATCCGAGTGGTTGCACAGCGGGCGTCTTGCTGTAGTCGGTCGGAGTCGGCACCGCGGCGAGCCATGCGGCAGCCACTCGCGAAACTGGCTGTACACCAATGGAGTTGCTATCCGCCGTCGAGCTGTACCTGGTCGACGGACTAACCGCGACAGGTGTCCGCCGAACTCGAAAGGGTCAGAGGCGCGAGGAGTCCGCTGCGTCCTGTTGCCAACCCGGGCGGTCCGTCAGCTGTCGACCTATGGCGTCACTGGGGCCGCGGCCGTTGCGGTCTCCGGAGTGAGGCGTCCGTCGACCATGCGGTAGACGGCGTTCATGCGGTGTAGGTGGGAGCGGTCGTGGGTGACCAGGAGGGTGGCGGCCTCGTGTTCGTGGGCGACGGACAGGATCAGGTCGATCATCGCGGCGCCGCGTTCGGTGTCCAGTGCGCTGGTGGGTTCGTCGATCACCAGAAGGGACGGTGCGTTCATCAGGGCGCGGGCGATGTTCACTCGTTGCCGTTGACCGCCGGACAGTTGCGCGGGGCGCTTGTCTCGCTGGTCGGCGAGCCCGACCGAGTCCAGTAGTGCCAGTGCGCGGTCGCGGGTCGTTCGGCGGTGTCGGCGTGACGTGATGATCCGCTGTCCGAGATGCGCCATCGCCTCGAGTTGCTCGACGGCGGTGAGTGCCGGGATCAGGTTCGGTTGTTGGAAGACGATGCCGATCGACGAGCGACGTAGTGCGGCGGCTTCGCGACGGGTCACGTCAGCGAGATCGGTTGTGCCCTGGGAGGTTACGAGACGGATGTGCCCGGATTCCGGGCGGATCAGGGTGGCTGTCACAGCTAGCAGGCTGGACTTGCCGGAGCCGGACGGGCCGGTGATGGCGGCGATCTCGCCGCCGGAGACCCGCAGGTTCACTCGGTCCAGGGCGGTGAGCCGGCCGGTGCCGTCGGGGTAGGTGAGCGTCACGTCCGCGAGGGTGAGCGTGGTGGTGGGTGTCATCGAAACTCCGTGCTGAGGGCGGTCGGGCGGTTCGGGTGCGCTGATGAGGCGATCCGGGTGCGGCGGTTGGCGATCGTGCCGTGCGCAGGCCTGCGTTCAGCGGCCCGCGCCGAGCGCGGTGAGCGGGTCGGCGGTGAACAGGAAGCGCAGGGCGAAAGCCGCGCCGAGCAAGCCGAGCAGGATCAGCGCGAGCGAGGGGAGCAGCGTGGTGGCCGGGCTCAGCACGAACGGCACCGCATCGCCGAGCGATGTCGCCGCGGCGACGGTGATCCCGAGGCCGGTCGCGATACCGGCCGTGAGCACGGTGGCGGCTTGGACGAGTGCGTCGCGGATGAGCGACCCCGAAGTCGCCCCCAGCGCTTTGAGCGTGGCGATGTCGGGCATCCGCTGAATCGTCCACACGGTGAAGAACGCGCCGATCACCAGCGCGGAGATGGCGAACAGCAGGGCGGTCATCAGGGTGAGCGAGCCGTTTTCGGCCTGGTAGGAGGCGATCGCCGAGCGCGCTCCCGACAAGTCGGTGGTCCGGGTGTGCGCGGTGGCGTTCACCGCTTCCGGATCGGTCGCCCCCGATACCGCGAGCACGGTGGCCGCGCCGGACCGAGGGTTGAGCGCCTGCCAGTCGGCGAGCGTCATCCAGACCACGGGCGTATGGCTGTACCAGTCGTCGCCGCGCACGGCGGACACGACGAACGCGCGGCCGCCGATCACCACGGAACCGCCGGGCGCGGCACCGAGATCGGCGGCCGCGCCGGTACTGAGCAGCACCGTGCCCGCATCGGTCGCCGGGCGGTTGCCGAATGCCGTGTCCGTGCCGAATAAGGCGACCTGCGCGGGGGCGGAGCCGTCACCTTTCGCTTTGCCGCGGGCGATGCCCACCGGTGTCACGCCGCGGGCGGCGGCGCGCCAAGTCGCGATCTGCTCTCCGGTCAGCATGGATCCGTCGAACGAGGGAGCGCCGCCGGTGTCGGCGAAGACGACAGTGTCGCCGGGCAACGACTCGACGGCCGAGACGTTCTGGTGCGCGAGCCCGGCCGTGAGCCCGCTGAGGAAGCTCACCAAAACCGCCACCAGCGTGACGACGAGTGTGATCAGTGCGAACCGGCCGCGGGCGGCGCGCAGGTCTCGGAGTGCGACGAACATGTCTCCACCCTCGTGCCGCGCCGGGCCGTTTCCATCGCGCCGGAGGAGGAAGCGCGGATGAGCGAAAGTCGGCGGTGGTTTTCCACCTTTCGATGGATGCCCCGGCGATAGCCGTACATAAGCTGGCACCGTGCACTCGTCCCCGTTGACCCCGGTTTTCACCACGTTGCGGCTCGGCCTGCACGTGCTGATGACCGGTCTGGCGGTGGTAGTCGCCGTGCGCGCGGTGCTGCCCGGCGCGGCACATCCGGCCGCGACCGTCGGTCTCGCCGCGGCCTTCCTCGTGGCCTATTTCGCGGGCGCGGGGTTCGCGGGGAAACGGCGCGCGATTCCGGTGTGGCTCGGTGCGCTGACGGTCCTGTGGCTCGGGCTGGTCGTACTCGCGCCAGACGCGGGTTATCTCGCGTTCGGCCTGTTCTTCCTGTACCTGCACCTGCTGCCGCGTCCATGGAACCTCTGCGCCGTGGCCGCCGCGACCGCCGTGGCGGTAGTCGGCTTCGGCCTGCATCGGGGCTGGTCGGTAGCCGGTGTGGTCGGCCCGGTCATCGGAGCCGCCGTCGCGGTCGGGATCGGGCTCGGTTATCAGGCGTTGTTCCGCGAGGCCGCGGAACGACAGCGACTGATCGACGAATTGCTGAGTACCAGAGCGATACTGGCCGAACAGGAACGCACGGCGGGCAAGCTCGCCGAGCGAGAGCGGCTGGCCGCCGAGATCCACGACACGGTCGCGCAGGGGCTGAGTTCCATTCAACTGCTGCTGCACGCGGCCGAGCGGGAAGCGCCGGATCACCCCGCGCTGCAACGGATCCGGCTGGCCAGGGAGGCGGCCGCGGAGAACCTCGCCGAAACCAGGCGACTCATCGCCGAACTGGCTCCCGCCGCGCTGGAGGGACAGTCACTGGCCGAGGCGCTGGAGCGGATCACTCAGCGCGCCGCCGCGCCCGGGTTGAATGCCAGGTTTGTGGTGGAGGGTCCGCCGGAGCGACTGCCCATGCCGATCGAGGCCGCGCTGGTCCGGATCGCGCAGGGCGCGGTCTCGAACGTGATCCGGCACGCCGGTGCTGGCCGGATGCGCGTGACGCTCACCTATGCGGACGACGCGATTCATCTCGACGTGGTGGACGACGGCGTCGGCATCGCTCCCGAACTGCTGGAGCGAAGCCCGTCGGGATCGTTCGGGCTGGCCGCCATGCGGTCGCGGGTACACGAGCAGGGTGGCGTCATGGCGGTCGAGTCCGAGCCGGGGCACACGGCAGTCACCGTGTCCTTTCCGCTCGACACTGCCTCAGGTTGCGCCGAACTCGAAGCGGGCGAACGCGGCGCGGCGCCGCTCGCCATGGCGCATCCGCCGCGCACGGAACCGGCCCGGACGGAATCGACTGCCTCGGACCCGGTCGGGCCGGTCTCCGGCAGTCACGGCGGGCCCGAGACCGGTCCCCCCGACCAGGGCAGAACGGACACCCGAGGCACGGACTCGCGCGACCTCGGCGCGGAGGGTTCCGAGTGATCCGCCTGCTGCTCGCCGATGACCACGCGATCGTCCGCGCCGGATTGCGCGCGCTGCTGGACGTCGCCGACGACATCACCGTCGTGGGCGAGGCGGCCACCGCGGAGGCCGCCGTCGCGTTCTGCGCGACCACGCCGCTCGACCTCGTGCTGATGGACCTGAGTTTCGGGTCCGGCCGGTCGGGAGTCGAGGCGACCGCGCGGCTGCGTGAGTTGCCGAGCCCGCCGAACGTCCTGGTGGTCACCAACTACGACACCGACGCCGACATCCTCGGCGCGGTCGAGGCCGGCGCGTGCGGCTACATCCTCAAGGACACACCGCCCGGCGAATTGCTCTCCGCGGTGCGGTCGGCCGCGGCGGGCGACAGCGTGCTCTCGCCCGCGGTCGCGTCCAAGTTGATGACCAGGGTGCGCCGCGCCGACACCACGCTGAGCAGGCGCGAGATCGAGGTGTTGCGGCTGGTGTCCGACGGCCGGTCCAACCGCGAGATCGCCAAACAGTTGTTCCTCAGCGAGACCACCGTCAAGTCCCACTTGGTGCATATCTACGGAAAACTCGGCGTGCGCTCGCGCACCTCCGCGGTGGCGCGGGCCCGCGAGCGCGGCATGCTGTGACGCGGACGCGCGCGGGAACGGCCGTTCTTCACTGGAGCCGACGCTGCGCCGATCGACTACTGTGACCGACATCGGATTTTCTATCTTCGGGGGTCTCACATGCTGATCTGGGGCTGGCAGAAGCGTATCCACACGCTCGCCATGATCACCTTGATCTGCGGCCGCTGCGGCAATCCCGCCGCGCACGCGCTGCGCAAGCTCGTCACCAAGTTCACGCTCTTCTTCATTCCGCTCTTCCCGCTCAGCACCAAGCATCACCTGGAGTGCACGTGGTGCGGCGCATCGTCACCGGTCGCCGGACCGCAGGTGCCCGACCTCCTCGCCCGCGCGAACGCCGAGACCATGGGCCCCGCCCAGTACCAGCAGCCTGCCGCGGGCGGCCCCAACGCCCAGTGGCCCCAGCAGCCCGCTCCCAACCACGACACCAACTGGCAGCGCTGAGTCCACCGGAGACAGCCAGTGGGTCGGCAGTCCGGCACGGTGCGCGCCGATCGCCTTCCACCGCGATCGATACCGACGCAACGAGCGCATCGCGCGGCCGAACTCAGCCGAACGGAGCCGATCGAACCAACCGAGCCGAGTTGTCGGTAGTCACGACCTAGGGTGAGCGGATGGCCTCTCTTTCCGATCCCGAAGTGCGCGAGTTTCTGACCCATGGCACCCGCACCGGCAAGGTGGCGTTCGTGACGGCTGACGGCAGGCCGATGGTGACGCCGGTGTGGTTCATCGTCGACGGCGACGAACTGGTATTCAACACCGGCAAGTCCACCGCGAAGGGCAAGGCGTTCGCCCGGGACGGCCGCGTCTCGGTGTGCGTCGACTTGGAGGAACCGCCCTACGCGTCGGTCCAGCTGCGCGGCACGGTGACGCTCTCGGAAGACCCGGACGAACTGCTGCGCACCGCCACCGAGATCGCCGGCCGTTACATGGGCGCCGACCGTGCAGAGGAATTCGGCAAGCGCAACGGCGTCCCCGGCGAACTCGTCGTCCGCCTCCGCCCCGAGAAGGTGATCGCCCACTTCGACGCCACCGCCTGAGCGGCGGTCAATACACTCGCGCGCATGACCGTGCACTTCATCGGGGCCGGGCCGGGCGCGGCCGATTTGTTGACGGTGCGCGCGGTCGAGTTGCTCCGCGCGTCGCCGGTGTGCCTGTACGCGGGGACCTATCTGGATCCCGGCGTGCTGGCGTACTGCGCGCCGGACGCCGAACTGGTCGATACCCAGCGCTTGGACCTCGACCAGATCACCGAGCGTCTGGTGCGCGCGGACCGGGCCGGACAGGACGTGGCCCGCCTGTGCTCGGGCGACCCGTCGCTGTATTCGGCGCTGACCGAGCAGACCCGCAGGTTGGACGCGCACGGGGTGCCGTGGGATGTCACACCGGGCGTGCCCGCCTATGCCGCCGCGGCGGCGGTGCTCGGTGCGGAGTTGACCGTGCCGGAGCTGGTCCAGTCGGTCGTGCTGACCCGGACGCAGGCCCGCTCCACCGCGATGCCCGAGTCGGAAGCGCTGGCGAACTTCGCCGCCACCGGCGCCACTCTCGCGCTGCACCTGGCCGTCACCCGCACCCGCGCATCGGCCGCCGAACTGGCCGCCGAGTACGGCCCGGACTGCCCGGTCGCTGTCGTCTACCGCGCCAGCCAGCCCGAGCAATTGATCCTGCGTGGGACCCTGGCCGACATCGCCGACCAGGTCGAGGCCGCCGGACTGCGGCATGCCGCGGTGATCCTGGTGGGCCGCGCGCTCACGCCGGCGGTGTCGTGCGCGGAATCCCACCTCTATGACCCGGCGCGGGTGCGCGGGTCGTGACGGCGGGTGCCATAGGCGCCCGCCTCCTGCGGCGCGAAAGCGCCGGTTTGGGGCGGGGGTGACGCATGTGAGAACCGCAACATCCTCCTGGCAAACCGCTTACGGCTCCACTACCTGCGTTGATGTTCGTCCGCTATGACGATTGGTTGGTCGGCTGCCGGGGGCGACGGTAGATTGATCCGGTGATTCGCAAAGAAGGTCCCGGCGGAGCCGGTCGGTGGGTTCTGGGCACGGGCGGGCCCATGTAACGTGCCCGGCCGGTTGGACAGATAGTTCAATTGAACATTTTTGCCTGATTTGATGTGAGAACTGAACCTGGAGACGCAGGCGCCACGCTCGGATAGGTGGAGCGCCCTCTCCGGGTGTGGTCGGGGAGCGCTTGCGTGGTGTTCCGGAAGCGAGGTTACGGTTGGACCGGCTGGATTTCGGCGGAAACGGCGAAACTGGTGGCGAACGGGCACACGCTGCGTCTGGGGTAGCACCCGACCTGTCGGGTGCGTTCCCGTTGTCTCCCGCTCAGCTGGGCATCTGGTACGCGCAGCACGTCGACCCGCAGGTGCCGGTCACGATCGCGCAGTACGTCGACCTGCACGGTGAGCTGGATGTCGATGTGCTCGAGCGGGCCAGCATCGACGCGTCGCACGAGTTGGGTTCCGGGTTCCTGCGGATCGTCGAGCGCGATGGCGAGCCGCTGCAGTTCGTCGACCATTCGATCGCCGATTACGACAAGGTCGTGTACGTCGATCTGCGCGGCGAGGCCGATCCGGCCGCCGCAGCGATGGCGTGGATGCGCGCGGAGTACAGCCGTCCGTTCGACCTGCTGAACGACCGATTGATCAAGGTCGCGGCGCTGCAGTTGGCCGACGATCATTGGTACTGGTACTCCCGCGCTCACCACATCGCGCTCGACGGCTTCGGCGCGATGACCAACCTCAACCGCATCGCGGAGCTCTACACCGCCTACGTCAACGGCACCGAACCGGCTGTTTCCAAAGCCACCGACCTGCACACGCTGTACGAGCAGGAGATCGCCTATCGGGAGAGTTCCCGCTTCGCCTCCGACAAGGAGTATTGGGCGCAGCGGGTGGCGGGGCTGGAGGAAGGCACCAGCCTGACCGGCCGTTCCGCGCCGCCCGCGGCGATCAACGGCATCGCCAGCGCCGCGCTGTCGGATGAGCAGAACAGTTTGCTGGACGCGGCGGTCGCGCGGCACGATTCCTCGCCCGCCGGTCTGCTGCTGGCCGGTTTCGCCGCGTACCTGGCGCAGTGGAACGGCGTCGAGGACGTCATCCTGAGCCTGCCGGTGACCGCGCGCACCACCGCGGCGATGCGCCGCTCGGGTGGTGTGTCGTCGAACATCGTGCCGCTGCGGCTGCACGTCGGCCACGACACGACGGTGTCGGAGCTGCTCAAGCAGGTAGCGGTCGAGGTGTCGGGCGCGTTGCGGCACCAGCGGTACCGGCACGAGGACATCCGCCGCGACGCGGCCGGTGACGGTGTGGTGACCACGGAGTTCTTCGGACCGTGGGTCAACATCATGCTGTTCGGTGACGAGATCGTGCTCGGCCCGATGGTCGGCCAGCTCAGCGTGCTGTCGACCGGCAGCATCGAGGATCTGGGCGTCAACTTCTATCAATCGGTCGCGGGCACGCGTTCGCATATCGACTTCGAGACCAATCCCAACCTCTATACCGAGGACGAGGCGCGCAGCCACCACGGCCGCTTCCTGGAGTTCTTCGATCGTTTCCTGGCCGCCGAGGCGGACGACACCGTGTGGGGCCTTCCGGTCGCCACCGCCGAGGAGCGCGAGCGGACGCTGCTGGAGTGGAACGACTCGGAGCAGGACGTTCCGCAGACCACGCTCGCGGCGCTGCTGGACGCGCAGATGTCGCGGACGCCGGACAACATCGCGCTCGATTTCGAGGGCGCGACCCTGGCCCACCCGTCGCCCGACCACCACCCCTCATCGAGTCGCTCCGCGACGCTGACGTATCGGGAGTTCGACGCGCGGGTCAACCGGCTGGCCCGTTTCCTGATCGCCGACGGTGTGGGCCCGGAGTCGCTGGTCGCGCTGGGCATGCGCCGCTCGCTGGAGCTGGTGATCGGCATGCACGCGGTGCTGAAGGCCGGTGGCGCGTACGTGCCGATCGATCCGGATCATCCGGCCGAGCGCACCTCCTACATCCTCGACAGCGCCGCGCCGGTGTGCGTGCTGACGCACTCGGCCGACGAGCTGGAGCTGCCGCAGGCGGTGCGGCGGGTGGAGATCGACACCCTGGACACCTCGGCGTACTCCGCCGACCCGGTGACCGACGCCGACCGCCTGGCGCCGCTGCGTCCGGACAACACCGCCTACGTCATCTACACCTCGGGTTCGACCGGCCGCCCCAAGGGCGTGGCGGTCACCCACCACGCGATCGTCAACCAGCAGCTGTGGATGCTCGACGAGTACCGGCTGACTGCGGAAGACGTGTACCTGCAGAAGACCGCGACCACGTTCGACGTGTCGCTGTGGGGTTACTTCCTGCCGCTGATGGTGGGCGCGAAGCTGGTCATCGCGTCGCCGGACGGGCACCGCGACCCGCTGTATGTGGCGGAGATGATCGAACGGCACGGCGTCACCGTGACCGACTTCGTCCCGTCCATGCTGACGGTGTTCGTCGCGCACGCCACGCAGGCCCAATGCGCGACGCTGCGCGCGGTTTTCGTGATCGGCGAGGCGTTGCCGCCGGAGACCGCCGCGGGCTTCCGCGCCATCACCGACGCGGGGCTGCACAACCTGTACGGCCCGACCGAGGCCGCGGTCTCGGTGACCTACTGGGAGGCCACGGCCGCCGACACGGTGACCGTGCCGATCGGTATCCCGGAGTGGAACGTCCAGGTCTACGTGCTGGATTCGCGGTTGCGCCCGGCAGCGATCGGCGCGCCCGGTGAGCTGTACCTGGGCGGGCGTCAGCTCGCCCGCGGCTACCGCGGACGTCCCGACCTGACCTCGGATCGCTTCGTCGCGAACCCGCTGTCGAGCACGGGTGAGCGGATGTATCGCACCGGCGACCTCGTGCGCTGGAACGAAGCGGGCACGCTGGAATACATCGGCCGCACCGACTTCCAGGTGAAGTTCCGCGGCCAGCGCATCGAGCTGGGGGAGATCGAGACCGATCTGCTCGCCCACCCCGCGGTCAGCCAGGCCGTCGTGCTGGTGGTGGACACCGCGACCGGTCAGCAGTTGGTGGCCTACGTCGTGCCCGCTCCCGGCCACAGCGTGGAACCGGTGGAGCTGACCAGGTTCGCCGCCGAGCAGCTGCCCAGCTACATGGTGCCCGCGTCGATCATGGTGCTGGACGCCTTCCCGCTCAACACCAGCGGCAAGCTGGACCGCAAGGCGCTGCCGGAGCCGGTGTTCAGCGCCGACGCAGGCGACTTCCGCGCGCCGCGCACCCAGGCCGAGCAGATCGTGGCGGGCATCTTCGCCGACGTGCTCGGCCAGGACCGCATCGGCATCGACGACAACTTCTTCGACCTGGGCGGCAACTCGCTGGTCGCCACCCAGGTGGTGGCGCGCATCGGCGCCGCGTTCGGCGCCCAGATCGGGGTGCGCGCGCTGTTCGAGACCCCGACCGTCGCCGGTATCGCCGCGCGCGCGGAAAACGCCGCGCCCGTGGGCGAATCGCGTCCGCCGCTGGTGGCCCAGCAGTTGCCGGAGCGGGTGCCGCTGTCGCTGGCACAGCAGCGTATGTGGTTCATCAACCAGTTCGACCCGACCGTGCCGACCTACAACCTGCCGTTCGTGGTGCGGTTGCGCGGCCAGGTGGACCTGGACGCGTTGCAGTCGGCGCTGCTGGACGTGGTCGAGCGGCAGCAGTCGCTGCGCACGATCTTCCCCGAGTCCGGCGACGGCGGCTACCAGCAGGTGCTTCCGGTCGATCAGGTCGATCTCGGCATCGAGGTGCAGCCGATCGACGAGGCCGAATTGCACGGCGCGCTGGCCGAATTCGCCGCGTGCGGCTTCGACGTCTCGACCGAGCTGCCGATCCGGGTGCGGGTCTTCGCGGTCACCGGCGGGCGTGGCAACGGCGCGGCCGACTACGCGTTGGCGTTCGTCGTGCACCACATCGCGGCCGACGGCTTCTCCTTCGGCCCGCTGGCGCGCGATGTGGCCGCCGCCTACCTGTCCCGCAGCGCGGGCGAGGCGCCGAGCTGGGCGCCGTTGCCGGTGCAGTACCAGGACTTCAGCGTGTGGCAGCGCGAGCTGCTCGGCGCGGAATCCGATCCCGCGTCCATGGCGGCGCGCGAGATCGCCTATTGGCGCAGGGCATTGGCGGGTCTGCCGGATCAGCTCGACCTGCCCGCGGACCGCCCGCGCCCGCCGGTGCAGAGCTTCCACGGCAGCCGGGTGAGTTTCGACATCGACGCCGAGTTGCACCGGCGGCTGGTCGCGCTGGCCCGCGCCCAAGGCGTCAGCCTCTTCATGGTCATGCACGCCTCGCTGGCCGTGCTGCTGGCCCGGTTGTCCGGCACCAGCGACATCGCGATCGGCACCCCGGTGGCCGGGCGTGGCGAGCAGGCGCTCGACGACCTGATCGGCATGTTCGTCAACACCCTCGTGCTGCGTTCGGAAGTGGACGGCAGCGAGTCCTTCGCCGAATTCCTCGGCCGCACCAGGGAAACCGATCTCGCCGCGTTCGCATTCGCGGACGTGCCGTTCGAGCGGCTGGTCGAGGTGCTCAACCCGACTCGTTCCCAGGCGCGGCACCCGCTGTTCCAGGTGATGCTGTCGTTCCAGGAGATGTCGCACGCGACCCTGGAACTGCCCGGGCTCTCGGTCACCGCCGACGAGCTCGAGGTCGACATCGCCAAGTTCGACCTGCAATGGACGGTCACCGAGGAACGCGGCGCGAACGGTGAGCCCGCCGGCATGGGCGCGGTCATCTCCTTCGCCACCGACCTGTTCGACGCGCCCACCGTCGCCGAGTTCGGCCGCCGCTACCTGCGCGTGCTGGAAGCCGCCGTCGCCGCGCCGGGAACCACGGTGCGCGACATCGAGATCCTCGACGGGGCCGAGCGCGCCCGGGTGCTGACCGAGTGGAATCACACCGGGCACGACGTGCCCGCCGCCACCGTGCTCGAGCTGTTCGAGGAGCAGGTGCGGGGCAGGCCGGACGACCCGGCCGTCCTGTTCGACGGCGGCACGCGCGGCGCGGAGGAGTTCGGCGCGCCGATCGAGCTGACCTACGCCGAGTTCGCCGCGCGGGTGAACCGCTTGGCGCGCAAGCTGATCGAGGCGGGTGTCGGCCCGGAGACGTTGGTCGCGGTCGGCATCCGCCGCTCGGTGGACATGCTGGTGGCGATCTACGCCACGCTGACCGCCGGTGGCGGCTACGTGCCGATCGACCCCGACCACCCGGCCGAGCGCACCGAATACGTGCTCGACAGCTCGTCTCCGGTGTGCGTGCTCACCACCACCGGCGACAACGTCACCGCCGCCGACATCCCGGTGCTGACGCTGGACACCCTGGACCTGAGCGGATTCGGCGACGAGCCCGTCACCGACGCCGAGCGCCGCGCCCCGCTGCGCGCCGCGAACACCGCCTACGTGCTCTACACCTCCGGCTCGACCGGCCGCCCCAAGGGCGTCGCGGTCAGCCACGCGTCGGTGGTCAACCAGATCGCCTGGATCACCGCCGAATACCGGATCGGCCCGGCCGATGTGATCCTGCAGAAGACGCCGGTCACCTTCGACGTGTCGGTGTGGGAGCTGTTCGGCACGCTGGCCGTCGGCGCCCGCATGCTGATCGCCGCGCCCGACGGCCACCGCGATCCGATCTACCTGTCGGAGATCATCGGACGGCACCGGGTCACCATGACCTCGTTCGTGCCGTCCATGCTCTCGGTGTTCGCCGGATCCGCCGACACCGCCGAATGCGCCTCGCTGCGCGCGGTTCTGGTCGCCGGTGAGGCGCTGCCGCCCGCGACCGTCACCGCGTTCCGGCAGTTCTCCACCGC